>JAYWHB010000615.1:0-7173 GCA_043777915.1 Deinococcales bacterium | reverse complement strand
ACCCGCAGCCCCAATGTGACCGTCAATTTTTTAGTCAAGGTTGGTTCTAAAGACGAACTCGAGCGGCGCAGTGGTTTTGCCCATTTGTTTGAACACTTAATGTTTATGGGTACAAAACGGGTCGGGGTTGGGCAGTACGATAAAATTATCGAATCATATGGTGGTTATAACAATGCCTTTACTGCCCCAGACATGACCTTGTACTACTCGAGCGCACCCGCCAAAGCACTGCCAACGCTGCTTTGGCTCGAGGCAGACCGACTCGAAGCGTTAGGCGAAAACATTGACCAGAAAAAACTCGATTTACAACGGGCAGTGGTCTTAAACGAACGCCGTCAAAGTGTCGAGAACACCCCATATGGCGAAGCAGAAGAAGCCATCAACCAATTGATTTATCCGCTTGACCACCCGTATCACCGTGGCACGATTGGTTCACCGTCAGATTTGAACGCCGCAACGGTTGAGGATGTCAAGGCTTTTTTTGCCACCTATTATGTGCCGAATAACATTTCGTTGTTGGTGGCTGGAAACTTTAAGTCAAGCGATGTAAAGCCCCAAATCGAAAAACTATTTGCTGGTTTAGCCCGTAAAAACGATACTCTAAGGAAATCCGTACCTGCCAAGGTTTCGCTTGGTACAAAGCGAGCCACTTTTGTGGATAGGGTTTCGCAACCTCGGGTCAGTATGGTTTGGCGTGTGCCGAAAATCGGTTCGGATGATTTTCTTAAACTCGATGTGGTCACAACTGCGATGCAAAACCGCATTAACGAAGCGCTGCTTGATGAGGGTGTGGCTTCGGATGCCTATATTTATGTGCAGGGCGGCTTACTCGAGTCTCAGGTCAATTTTACGGCGTTTCCGGGCGAAGCGGTCAGTGTCGCAACCTTAGAACAAAAAATGGATGCGGTGCTAAACGAGTTTAATAAAACTGGGGTTACGGCTGCCGAATTAAAATCGGCGGTGGCAACCACCGAAAAAACCCTGATTGGAACAATGCAAAACCTAGTGGACAGAGCGCAAGCCATGAACATAGATTCGTATTATTACAATAATCCAAACTATACCCTGCAAAGTTTGGAGCGTTACAAGAAACTCAGCCCAGCCCAAGTTGTAGCCTCGAGCCGAGCCTTTTTAGTCCCGAATGACCGCCTGATTCAAACTGTCCTGCCAATGGTTGAAACTTCTGACCCCAGCCCTCGAGACACCCGCCCAAATGATGCCAGCAGTGTGGCGTTTGCTTTCCCAAAGAATAGTCAAATTAGACTCAGTAACGGTATCAGTGTTTCGTACTGGCAATCTGGGCAATTCCCAATGACTTACCTCAATGTCTCGAGTAACCAAGGCACGGGTACAGAAAGCATTGTCGGCAGCACCCAGTTACTAGCAACCATGCTTGACAAGGGCAGCAAAACCAAGAATTTTTCGAGGGTCTTAGGCAGTCTGGGTGCAGAAATCAGCGTTATGGCGGATGCCAAACAAACTGTGTTAAGTGCTAAAACCCTATCGCGTAATCTCGAGCCGAGCTTAGCCTTAATCACTGAGGCATTAAGCTCGCCTGTGCTGACCAAAGACGAATTTCTAAATGAACAAGCCAACTTTAATTTTGAACGCGAAGGACTGACCGATGACCCACGGGTTTTATCTTTTGAAATTGCGATGAATGCTTTTCATGGGTCAAACCATCCATTGGGGCGTTTTGTCAGCCCAAGCCAAGTTAAAAAACTGACCTTAGAACAAATGAAAACCCGCTACAAAGAAGTGATTTATCCAAGCAATCTCAATGTTTTTATGGCAGGAGATTTAAGCCTCAACCAAGCCAAAACCATACTCGAGAAAACCCTTGGGGCTTGGAAAGCCAGTGGCACAGCCAAAGCTGCCCTGCCGATGCCAGCCCCCGCGCCAAGCAAAGCCAGATTGCTGTTGGTTGACCGCCCAGAATCGGCGCAAACTTTTATTCGTGTCCTGACCCCAAGTGTGGGTTATAACAACAGCAGCTACCTCGAGTACAACACCCTTGGTATGGTACTTGGCGGAACATTTACCAGCCGTTTGATGGCAAACCTACGCGAAGATAAAGGCTACACCTACGGCATTGGGGCTGGATTTATTTTTGAAAAAACTTACGGGATTCTCAACACCCGTAGCGCTGTCGAAAGCAGTGTGACTGGCGAATCGGTCAAAGAAATCCTTAAAGAATTTAAGTTGATTGGCGAAAAAGGCATAAGTGATGAAGAAACCCAGAAAGCCACGCAAAGCCTGCTGAGCGGTTTACTCGAGGGCGTATCCACTCCAGAAAGTATCGTTGGCAGTGCCAATATCCTCAGCACCGAAGGACGCAGTTTTACGGATTTAATCACAGAAAGTAATGCCTTGGCTAAAATCAGCACCGCCAATGTCAACACAATCGCCAAAAATGCAGTCCAGCTTAATAATGCCATTTGGGTCTTGGTTGGCGATAAGAAAACTGTACTGCCGCAACTCGAGGGCTTAGGTTTACCAAGCCCCGAAGATATAATCCCCAACCCGTAAATAGGCATGTTCAAAAAGAGCAATCAAGGTGATTGCTCTTTTTTTATTTGTAACGTATAAACTGTTTTTATGAGCGTCTGCTTCGTGTGTGGCTCAAGCCTCGAGCCATCAGCTACCACTTGCCTGACTTGTGGCGCTCATTTGGTCAGTGTCTACTTGCCAAGTGGTACGCCCTTAAAAGGCTATGAGATTTTGGAGATGCTTGGTCAGGGTGGGTTTGGCATCACTTACCGAGCAAATTCTGGGCAGCACGGGCAGCAAGCCGTGGCGATTAAAGAATTTTTTCCTGAAGGCTCGAGCCGAGTTCAAGGGCGGGTGATTCCGCCAAGCACTATTTCGGCAGCAGAATTTGAGGAGTTGCAGGTCAAATTTCTGGACGAATTGCGGATTCTAAAGCAATTCATGCGCGGCAATAATCACACGGGAATTGTGGATGTCTTTGAGACCTTTGAAGCCAATGGCACAACCTATTTGGTGATGGAACTCTTAGAAGGTCAAACCCTCGAGGCGCGGATTCTTAAACTTGGCAACCTCAAAGCCGCAGAAGTGCGTAAAATCGCCGAACAGCTTTGTGATGCACTTATTGTTGTACATCAGGCGGGCTTACTGCACCGTGACATCAAACCCGCCAATGTCTTTTTAACCGGTGATGGTCGCACCGTCCTGATTGATTTTGGCAGTGCCAGAAATTTTAAGGATGGTCGTACCATGCGCCATACGCGAATGGTCACGCCCGGGTATGCGCCGCTCGAGCAGTACAGCACCGAAGCTCGAGTTGGAACTGCCACCGATGTGTATGCCTTGTCAGCTACGCTCTACCATGCCTTGACTGGGGTGATGCCACCAACGGCGGTTGAACGAATGAACGGCGCAGTTTTAACGCCCTTAAAAGCCAATTTCAGTGTTGGGTTGCGTGAAGCCATTGAACAGGGTTTGTCGTTGCAGATGGCAGACCGCCCAGCCGATGCCGCCGCTTTTGCCAAGTTAGCCTTGCAGCGCAACGCTTCGGCAAAAACCGTATCCAATCCCAAACCAGCCTTACGACCCGATTTCTGGGCGTACAACCCAGACTTTCTGGCATTTCTAGTATTTGGTTTTTTACTGGTCGGGCTGTGGTTAATCCTTGGCTGGATTCCAGAAGTTGCTTTTCTCGAGACGGTGCTGATTGGGATTTTTCAAGTCACTTTAGCCATGCTTTCTTCTTGGGGGTATACGGGACTGCTCGAGTTACCGCTTGGTTTTTGGCGTGGTCTAAAAAAACCAGTCAGTGTGCTACGGCGTGTATTTATTACATTACTGGCTGTATTTAGCGCTGTTTTTATGCTCGAATTATTTTTTGATTTCGATGGTCGTCCAGACTTTTTTTTATGGTTTTTGGTTTCAACAATCATTGCCTACTTATTACTCTTTAGGGCGTACCGCTTTCCAACTCGAGTCACCGCTTTTGGTCAGCAGCATTGGTGGGATGGATTTTGGCTGGTGCTTATCTCGAGCCTGATTGCGATTTTTGTGTCTGGTGAAATCTAAGAAATGTATGATGATGTACCAGAGGTAGGCAAAGTGACCACACCATCAAATCGAGTCTTAAAAGCTGGTCAGCCAGACCCTCAAAAAACAATTGTTTATCCTGCTGCCCAAAAATTCTCGCCCCGACCACCAAGTATCAAACCTCGAGATGAAATAAGTACCAGTCATTTATTACGTGAATTGCGTGACGAGCATGAAAATAGCTCCCAATTCTATGTGAGATACAGTTTTGACATTTGACCCTAAGCTCAATTCGGCTGCCAAGGGAATTGTGCGTTTGTATGGTGACTAAAAGAGTGATGTAGAATTTTGAGAATTAAAATCACTTGGATAAAATTTGAGGTTCAACTCCTGAAATGACATCAATAATTTCATCGTCTAAAAATAAGCTGTAGTGATAATAAGGTACTTTTTGTAAAGCTCTAATCAGCGTATGAGATTCGATAAAATCTAAGTATCTTGATTTTTCATATTTGCTTAAAATGCCCTGTGATTTCAAGTCAGACTCACTGTGGTACGTGTAACTTTCTTTCTGTATTTGGTACGAGATTACGTCCTTGAATTGAACTATAAAGCGACGACTTTCTTCAGAAATTGCAACAATATACGAGTTGCCAAGATTTATACCTTCAATAATAAGAGGAGTTGGTTTTTGCGATTTGATCATTTCAACAATGAAAATCATTAAACTGTCAGAATATTCCAACTTCTCAAACGACCAACTAACTCCAGTATTCAGAATTGATTCCATGTTGAAATTGTATATCTCAAAATATCAGTTCATCGTGTTCTTACATCTCTCAGATGCCAGACTTTAAGATAACGGGCGTGAAATCACGATTCTTAACCGTCGCTGCTCTGGCTGCGCTTGCTTTGGCAGGAAGTAGCCACGCCCAGCGCATTGGCATGTACCCGCTCGAGACATCCGATCCTGTGCTGGCACTGGCTGTCCCCACGGCTGTGGCTCGTAGCTTAGAAACCATTGATGGGGCAATTTTCCCTGCGCCGCTAGATTTATTTAGTGCGGTACGCCAACGCCCAGCTTTTTTAGCCACACTGGATAAAGTTTTTTCCTTAGAAACCCTTGTGAGCGGTAAACTCGAGGGGGCAGCAGGAGCATACACCATCACTTACAGCCTAAAACGCGGTACAGAAACCAAAAGCCTTGTTACTCGAGGCGCAGATTTTGCGGCGCTGGTCAAAAATTCCAATGCTGGTTTAATCACGGCTCTGGGCTTAAAACCAAACAGCACCGATACTCAGCAATTAGCGTCTGTAGAACGCAGTTTGCCCGCCGCCGATGTGGTAACTGCCAGTGCTGCCCCCGGTTCAGAAGGCAACGGCGCGATTCTCGAGAAAGCGGGTCAGAACCCTTGGGCGTTGGCGGGTCGGGCTTTGGTTCTGATTGGTGCAAATAAAAATGACGAGGGGCTGGCACTGATGAATACAGCCGCCAAAGCAGCCCCAAGCGACCCTTTTGTCCAAGCGGCTCATGTCGTGGCATTGGTGGCAGCCCGTAAAAACCCAGAAGCCAAAATTGCCATCGAAGCGGCAATTAAAATCAATCCAGCCAAGCCAGAAATTCATTACTTAAATGGGCGTTACATCATGCGTTCAAACACACCAATCACCCAAGCGGTGGTACAACGCGCTCTTGACTCCCTGCAACTGGCATTGCAGTACAACCCGCGTTATTTAGAAGCCGCCGTAACCGCCGCCGATATTCTCGAGCAGTACGGCAATACCGAACGGGCAATCAGTGTTTTAACTGCCCTTGTTGCCAGAATGCCCGATGATGTTGGTTTACACAACCGCGTTTTGGATACCCTGATGGAATTAGACCGTGAAGGCGCGGTCAGTTATTTACAAGAAGTGATTAAAACCTATCCTGATGTGCCAGATACGGTCTATAGCTTAGCAAGTCGTTTATTTGACACCGATGCGGCGAATCAATTGATTGCTGGTGGCGAAAGCCGTTACTCGAGCAGCGCGATTCTTGCCCTAGCTCGAGGTAATTTACTAGAACGCATTGGCGATTATGCTGGGGCGGTAGCAGCCTACCGCGAAAGTCTTGGACGTGACCCAAAATTCCAACGGGCTAACCTTGTACTGGCAGCCACACTTTCTAAACAAGGTAAATTTGACGAAGCCGAAAGCACCCTCAAACTGGTCTACCCAAGCAATTTAGATCAAAAACTGGTGGCACGGATGTACATTCAAACAGGCAGACTCGAGCGGGCAAAAACAATTCTAGCCAACCTAGCGCAAACCGATTTTGATGTGCTGTACTTGACTGGTATTACGGCGTTACGCGAATACCGTGCCGATGATGCAAGCAAAACCTTTGATGCCGCCATTAAATTAAACAACACCAACAATCAAGTCAAGGCTTCACTGACCGAAGTCCCTGATGTGCGTCGTTTAGGTGTTCCCAAATTAACAGGTGAAGCCCTCTACCAATTCCGACTGGGACAAGGTTTAATTGATTCACAAAATCCACTCGAGGCATTAACTGCCCTGAACCGTGCGGTTAAACTTGCGCCAACTGATATTCACGCCCTATTGTACCGAGCCATTGCTTTACTGCAAACTGCTAACCCTGACGATGCTCGAGATGCGTTTATTGACCTTACCAAACTTGCGCCGAATAACGCTGTGGTTTACGCATTTTTAGCCGTGGCAGAACTTGGCAGACAGCGCTATGACTTAGCCATTGAAGCCGCTAACAAAGCGATTGCCTTAGATAAAACCTATGCTCGAGGGTACTTTGTACTTGGTAGCATTCACTTTCAAACCTATCAGGCTTTTGGTACAAGTGCTGATGTCACAGCCGCTCGAGATGCTTTTACCCGTTGTGTCGCAGCCGATGCCAATTATCGGGTGCTGGTTGACTTACGATTGGCTGCTTTACCGAAGTAAATGAGTCTTAAAGTACCCACGCAGGTTAGCGGGGTACTTTTTTTTAACTCGTGACTTGCACACCTTTCCAAAATGCAACTCGCCCCGTGATTTGCTTGGCGGCATCTTTGGGTGTTGGGTAGTACCAAACTGCATCGGGATTGGTTTTACTGTCTACTTCGAGGGTGTGATAACTGGCTATCCCTTTCCACGGACAGG
>JAYWHB010000614.1:0-7217 GCA_043777915.1 Deinococcales bacterium | reverse complement strand
CTCGAGAATTAACTATTTTAGCCCTGAGCCTTGTTGGGTTTACGAAAACGCCGTTTGCGCTTACCTTTGCGCTCGGCGTTTTCATTTTCTGGGCGTTGGGGTGTGGCGTGAACTGGTTTTGGCGCAACTTTTTGTTGGACTTGTAGCGGTTGAGGCTGCTTAACACGTCCTCGCGGGCGTTTTTGGTCTGGTTTAGCGACTCGAGTTTCAGATGTGCGGGTTAGGGATGACTCGAGAACAAAACGCCCAATGGCTTGCACAAATTTTAGTGGGCGGTAGGGCGCTTCGAGTTCGATGTAAATAAAGCCCATACCGGGGCGCAGATAATAGGCTCGAGCCATGACTTCACCCCAAGGGGTATCTATCAGTTCATCGTCTAGGCGAGTCACCAAGACTGTGCCGCCAACCATCGGGACACGTAGGGTTTGGGTGTCTGGGTCAAGGTCACGCAGCAACTGCACAATTGAAAGCGGGTCGTGATAATCCTGCGTTAAAGCCTGAATCGCCTCGTCACGGTTTTGACGCAAGGTGACTGTTCCAGCCCGACGGTCAAAAGCCGTTTCAAAAATTCTGCCAGAATCATTTTCGGTAAATAAGACTGGTAAACGCGCACTTTGTTCAAACCTCGAGATTTGAATACGTTTAGACATGCCCAAGCCACCATGAAAAATGGCTTCACGGCGGATTAAGAATTGTCCTTTGTCAAACTGGGTCATCCAGCGTTCTGAACCAGCGCTTGCACCAGCATAGACCAGTGAAAAAGAAAATTCTTCGGCTCGGAGCGGCAAAGGCTTCCAAGGTTGTTGTGAGGTTGGGCTAACTTCCATACCCAATAAGGTATCACGCCCTCGAGTCAGATAATGCTGGCTTTCAATTCAAATTCGATGTCTTGGCGTAAGCTGCTGGCAACCGAGCAGTATTTTTCAAATGAAAGCTGAACGGCTTTTCCAAAGGCTTCCTCGCTGACATTTTCGCCTTGTCCAATGTGCTGCATGATAATTTTGGTGTAGCGCTTGGGGATAGTTTCGGCACGAATGCCCTCGAGTTCGATGCGGTAAGAACTTAATGGCGTGCGTTTTTTCTTCATGATGTCTTGGACATCCACTGCCATACAACTGCCCACCGCCGCCAGTAGAACCTCCATCGGACCTAAACCAACACTGGCAGGGTCGGACTCGAGTGGTGCGTCGTGATGGGCTTCTAAGGTGATTCGGTCGCCGCGTGGGTTTTGTGCCACAAATTTAGAGCGTTTTGCGCCACCAGCATCTAAGGCATCTATACGAATACGTTTGCTGTTCATACTTGAGTTTACGATTCAGGAAGCTCAAAACTGGTATTGCATCATTCAATCAAGCACTTATTGCATTATTCATTCTGGCTCAAGGCTTTCTCTAAAGTTGTCTCGAGTTTGGCGTGAATCAGTAAGCCATCCCTCCAGCGTTTAGGAATGTTCGACAAACCAAATTTTGCGCCAAGCAATGCCCCAGTGACTGCACCAATCGTGTCGGCATCGCCACCTTGGTTGACCGCCAGAATTAAAGCGTCTTCAAAATTTTCGCTGTGCATCAAAACCCAAGCTGCCACTTGCACCGTCGCAAGGGCATAACCACTGGTGTCCAAGGCAGTAATTTCAAGTTCTCGAGCGCCTTCTACCCAAACCAAGACATCATCGTCGGGTGTCTCCCAATGTTGTTCAACTCGAGCCAGTAAAACTTCTTCTCGAGCCAGATGCCAAGCATTTTGGTCGCTTGCCCCAGATACATAAGCCGCAATCATCGCGTTTAACCACAGCGCCGCTTCGATGGCACGTTGGTCAAAATGGGTAATTCGGGCAATTTCGATGGTTTCAATCATTCGTACTTCTCGGTCAGAAGATCGTAAAATCGCGGTTGGCGCAGAGCGCATCACCGCGCCGTTGCCCACACCCGATTGACGCATGATTTCCCACGCAATCCGCCCAGATTCTCTTGGTGAGACCCCACGTTTTAATTCGCTTAAAGCCGTTCGGGTCAGGTTGCCAATGTCTTTGGGTTTAGCGTTTAACCACCCTAAAAAGTTTTGAGCCACAGCTTCTAAAGTGTAGCCACTGGCATACGCCTCGAGAATACACAAGGTCATTTCGGTGTCGTCGGTGATTTCACCAGCTTTTAAGTGCAACCAGCCACCGCCAATTAGGTCACACACATTTTCTTGGATCGATTCACGGGTCTTAAATTCGTTGCTTGCCCCAAGTGCATCACCAATGGCTAAGCCAAGTAAACTGCCTTTGGCTTTTTCTAAAAAAACTTCGTTCACAAAAAACAGCATACCGTTTTATAAAGGCGAAAGGCGAAAGGCAAAGGGCAAAGGGCAAAAGGATAAAGTTTGTGCCACTCAGTTTTTCTCTTTCCTCTGCTACCGCAGCACTGCCTCTGTTTCCCTTGGCTTAACCACCAAACTCGGCTCGAGGTGCTTAGCGTACCAAGACAAAATCGGACGGGCATCTATCGCAAAACTATAGCCAAGTCGCTCCCAGAAACGCACCGCCCTTGGGTTATGCCCAAAGACTCCAGCCAGAATTCGTTCGGCTCGGGTTTTTAGACGTGCTTCCAAACGCTGCATGATTTGCGAACCTAAGCCAAGGTGTTGCTTGTGTTCGGCAACCAACAACAAATTAACCGTCGCATCGGCTTTTTTAGGGTAATCCAAAGTCGTGTCTAAGTACGCCACAACCTCGCCGTCAAGCAGATAAAACTCTAAGTTACGGCGCGGGTTACTTAAGGCAGTGTCAAGTTCCCTTGTAACATCCTCCAAGGTCGGTAAGGGCGCAGCAATAATATCAAAATAATGCTGACTGTGATTATAAAATTGATGGAGCAGCGAAATATCGGTCAGCGTCACAGGACGGGACTCGAGGTAAGTTATGGTTTGGGTTTTCACGGCATCTGTCATTGTACGCCAGATTTCAATGAGAGGTGGCAAGAATCTTAACGACGACGTTTCTTACGGAATGGTTGCAAATCTGGTGCAACCCCATCGGCTATTAAATGCAGCCATTGCGAAACATAATAGCCAAGCGCTAAACCCAAAACAGCTTGCGAAGCCAGAATGCCACTCGAGAAGACATTTTGTAGGCTGTCTAGAAGGTCATGGACAATACCACGGGTCACTCCGGGTAACTCAGTCTCGAGGACGGGTTGTCGTAAGAACCAAATCGGAACTGCCAGCAGCACACACAAATACAAGACTCGAGTCAGTGGACCGACAATCCAAGTATGCGACAAGCCGCGATGCGAGAACATCATCCCGTAAGGAATCCATAAAAATCCAAGAAGACCCCAATTGCGTTTTGAATCCACATTTTGTTCGGCTAAGTCGAGGTCGGGCGAAAGCATAAATGTTCCAGCGATAAACGCTCCCGAGAAGGTCAAAAGCGTCGTCGGCTCGAGTTTGACCCAGCCCGCCGCGTGTGCATAGCCGTAACAACCCGCCATTCCGACAAATGATAAGGTGTTGATTAAATTGTGAACTTGTCCAGATGGCACGCTTATATTATACAAGTCTAAGGCTAGATTAAGGTTGCGCTTACCTCAAACACAGGTTTTGTGGTTCATAATGGCAGCCATGAAGATACCTTATGTGTTTGGGGCTTTTACGTTAGCAGCAATTCTTGTGGCGTGTCCCCCGCCGCCAACTACAGGCATTGTTCGGGTACAACAAGCTGCTGGCGAGGTCTTACGCAGCGTGGCAGTCAATACCCAAGTGCAATTCTCGGCAACCCTTGACGGTCAGCCGACCACCAATGTCAGTTGGAGTGTGGTCGAAGGCGCATCTCGAGGCACGATGGATGCCATTGGCAACTACACCGCTCCAGCCGCCGTACCATCGCCAGCTACAGCTACCATTCGTGCCACCAACAAAAGCGTAACCAGTCAATTTGGCGAATTTCAACTGACGATCGTCACCAGTGGCGGCATCAGTGGCACAGTCACACTTGGGGCTGGTTTACTTGGCGCTCCAAATGCCCAAGCCCAAACCGTGCGCCTCGAGCCACAAGCTATCGCTGTCCGCTCCGCTAAAGCCGATTGGAACGCACCACGTATTCAGGGCGAAGTGCTGATTGTCAGCGACAACAGCCTCCAAAGCCTCTCGAGCCAAAGTGCCAGTTTACGCAGTGCCAGCAGTAAATCTGAAAGTGGGTTTGTCCGCGTCCGTGTGCCAAGCGGTACAACCGACCGTGCCTTTGCCGAAAAACTCGCCCTCGAGACTGGTGCAACCGTCCAACCCAATTACCGCTACCGCTTACAAGAAGCCCCAAACGACACTTTGTTTAACGACCAAGCCAATTTAACCCAAATTGATGTGGCTGGCGCTTGGTTTACCCAAGTCAATGTGCCAGATAACTTGATTGCAGTTTTGGATACGGGTATCAATGCCAGTCATCCGGACTTGGTGGGGCGGATTACAGCAGGTAAAGATTTCTGCCCAACTTTTACCACTTCGTGCCAAGGCGAAGACAACGACCCGACCGAACTGACTCCAGCCCAAGGTGGCGGACATGGCACATTTGCAACGGGTCTCATTGGCGCAGCCACCAACAACAAAGCAGGTATTGCAGGCATCACCCAAGGTGGCAAAATTCTAGCCGTTAAAGTCTTTGGTGCAGATGCTGGCGGCGCAATTGCCGATACCGTGGCACTTTCAAAGGGCATCAAGTACGCTGCTGACCAAGGTTCAAAAGTGATTAGTATGTCGCTTGGAGTCTGCATCACCCAAGCCAACGCCTTTGACACTCCAGATAAACTGACCGAAAACGCAATTACTTACGCCGTCGGTAAAGGGGCAGTTCTGGTCGCAGCTTCGGGCAACAACGGCGTGAATCCAAATGGACAATGTGGTGCAGATACCGCCGTACAATTCCCAGCCAGCAACCCCAATGTAATTGCCGTCGGTTCAGTCAACAACGGCAACGCTCGCTCGAGCTTCAGTGCCATAGGTGCAGCCCTCGACTTGGTTGCGCCCGGCGAAGCCCTGACCTCGTTGCGCTTTGACAACAACGCCTACGAAAAAAGAAGCGGTACGAGTTTTGCCGCGCCACAAGTTTCGGCAGTGGCTGGCTTAATTCTTGCCACCAACCCAGCTTTGACCCGCACCGAAGTTCAGAGTATTCTCGAGTCCACCGCCAAAGATTTAGGTGCATCTGGTAAAGATACCGATTTTGGGGCTGGCTTACTCCAAGCTGGAGCAGCCATTTCTAAAGCCAAGGTTTTCTCTAACCCCAATCCAGCCCCGACCGCCAAAACCAGTGTCTATATGTATGCCGACCGCCTGCGGACTGTTCCAACAGCCGATTGTGCGGTCATCCAAGCCGGCAACCGCAACTGTTACGACGGCGCAAGCGCCTTGGCTGGGCGTGGTGTTGTGACCATCAACGGCACAAGCGGCGCAGTGGCATACAGCATCACCCTCTCGAGAGACGGCAATCCGCTCCAAGCTGGCACATACCGAGTCGTGGCTTGTGTCAATAAAAACAGCAACGCCGAAGCCTGTGATTCAGGGGATTTAGGCAAGGAAAGCAACTTGAACTTGCAATTTAATGGGACAAGTTTGCCGAATATCAATTTGACGCTTGCTGCCCTGCCTTAAAAAACGCTCGTATAAAAATGCCCTCGTTTTCACGAGGGCATTTTGTTATTTTCTAATCTATCTCGAGGTCTGTTTGTGCATTAGGCAAAATAGCTTGTTCGATTAAACTGACCAGCACTCCCCCTGCCAAAAAAATTTGTAGGGTTAAATATAACCATGCAAGCAACAACAAGAAGCCAGCCAGAATCCCGTAGGTGGCTTGAAAGCTCGAGATTGGAGTCAGTAAACCCAAACTCAGCCGAGCGGCTTGCCAAATTAAAGCTGTTGGTAATGCCCCAAGTAAACTGGCTCGCCAACCGGGATTGTGAGCCGGCAAATAGCGGTAAGACAGACTAAACAAAACATACGCCCCGAACAATGCTAAAACACCACTCGAGTAGGCTTGAATTGGGGCTAAAAGTGGCACACTGGATAAACTTGAGAGAACCGAACCCAAAATCATTAAAAAAAGCATTAAAGGCGCAAGTGTAAAAACCGTGATGAAGGCTAAAATACGCTGCATCAGCACTGTGCGATTGCGCCTCCCTGGAATAGCTAGGGTCAATGCCGTTTGCAAGACCGTAAAAAAACCACTGGCAGACCAAATCAGACCCGCCAAAGCAATTAAACTGCTGACCCCAGCGTTCGCTGCAAACCGCTCAATCACACCAAGTTTTAGACTCTCGAGATTTTGATTGAGTAATTCGGCAGCACTTGGGAAAACTTGATTGATTGTGTCCTTCATAAAAAAAAGCACATCGTCTCTTAGGCTAGGAAATTGGGCTAAAGCAAAACCAAACCCCGCCACTGCTAACAGCAGCAATGGAAATAAACTAAACGTTGCGTAATAAGCTAAACTGGCAGCCAGAATCGGAACTCGAGCCTCGTTCCAACGGTTGATAAATAAGCTCAGAAACTGCCTTAGTAAGCGCCACCAAATTGTTGACATTTAACGTACCGCTCGAGTCACCCGCCGTGCTGGTTTAACCCGAGAACGCCGCAGGAATTGCAAAATGATACTTGAGAGTAAAATTGTGGCTGCCCCTGAAACCATGTAATACAACGGGAACTGATTTTGCAGTGGTAATTGTAAAGCAGGGTCTATGCGTCCTTGCAGCACCAATAAACCCGCTAAGGGTGCTGCAAAACCAATCATTCCAAGCGGTACTCCAAACCAACCCGGTTCGGCATGGCGCAAAAACAATGCCCCCCAAAAACTGCCAATTAAAAGAGGCAAAACCAAAATCCAATTGCCCGCCGCATCGTTCAGTAAACCAATACCGATAAAAGGAATGGCAGTGTACCCAAACCAACGCCCTCCAAAAGCATCCACCAAAAACACCATCGAGCAAGCTGCAATTAAACGAATTGGAAAAGCTGGAAACAAAAAAATTACCGCGCAGCCCACGCCGAGTAAAAACAAACCCATCAACCAAGAAGCCACAAAAGAACGCACAAATGCAGTCTACCCCACTTGACCACAAAGCGTTTCTTGTTATACCCTTTCCGAGCCAGCTATGGTTCGGGGTGTAGCGCAGCCTGGTAGCGCACTTGACTGGGGGTCAAGTGGTCGTGAGTTCAAATCTCGCCACCCCGACCACGTTATACACGCA
>JAYWHB010000613.1:0-2609 GCA_043777915.1 Deinococcales bacterium | reverse complement strand
TATCGTCTTCATTCTCGTCGTCTTCAAAATCTTCATCTTCAAGGTCATCTTCGTCTGTGTACTCCAAATCATCCAAGAAACCCATACCACCGCCCATAATGACATTGTAATTTCCAGCCCCGACACTGCGGTTTAAGGTACTCATGACTTTATTGACATTATCGTAAGGTCCGCTGATAAAAAATGGTTTGCCATCTTCGCCGCCAGTTGGAATATCGTCTAAACAATTTTCCGGGTGCGCCTCGCCAATTAGACGCATGGCTTTACGGGCATCTCTGTGAGGTTCAAAACCCAGTCCTCGAGCGTAAGAAATTGCTGTTTGAACCATCTTTGCAGCAAAATCAAGGCTACATGGCTCGATTGCTTGTGTTTCGGCAATCGCTTCGAGTAATTCGTTTTTGAATTCAAATTCGGAACTAAAACCCCTTGAATGGGCATCTTTGATGCCTAAACAACCAAGGTCAATTAAGAATAAGCCCACACCAACAATACCTGCCGCATTTTGACGAGCAATCACCAATTGTTTAAGACTTGTGTGGTTCTGCCAGTTTTCGTTAATCCAACAACCAAGCAACGACCATGAACCAGCCCCAGAGATATTGATTTGTTCTGGGCGAGCCACGCCAACAATACGGTCTTTTTTGGCTTTTTCTTTTTCTTTACGGGCATCACGTCGTGCTTGTTTTGCTAGTGCCTTCTCGAGTTTTGCGGGGTCTTTAGACATGAGCAGCAGTATAACAAATCATAAGTTGTGATGCTTTGAACACTTTCTGTCATTGTTTTGAGTTCGTCTGGTGCTAATTTGCTGTTGTGCTGACCAATCGGTGGCAAAAAATCTTTGCTTGGAATCCGGCTAAGCGGCTGCAAAGCTATGTACCATCTTTTGAAAAAATTGAATCGCTTTCATGGCGGATGTTGATTCCTGTGCTGCTGGCGTTTAGCTTGGTGGTTTCACCTGTTGCGTTTAAGTCTCTTCCTGTGCTGCTGAGTATTCTGATACTGGTAGGTCTGGGTGCGGTCAATGCCAAGGTACGGGCTTTGGGTCTGGGTTTAATTGGTATTCCCGCCTTGCTTGCTTTACTTTTTCAGAGCGGTGCAGTGACCGATAAAAGTTGGGCGGCGCTCTTTGCGATGCTCGAGTTTTATGCCCTCGAGCAACTGATTTGGGGCTTAGAAGAAGAAACGCCGCAACCTTGGCGTGCTTCTGCTTTGCTTTGGTTTTTGATGCCGAGTGCTTTAGGTTTACTGGGTATTTTATTGTTGATGCTCCTTGCTAACGCCAAGTGGCAAGCAAGTTTGTCGTTGGCTCGAGTTGCCAAAAAACAATCTCTAAGTCGGCACTGGATTTTTATTGTACTGAGCTTAATTTTGATTGCTTTCATAAGTACATTTTTGCCACTTCCAAAGTCCCAGGATTTAACCCCGCCAAGTCTGCCGACCCTTTTATTCTCGAGTGCAACAAAAAACCTTGCACCCAATCAAACACCTGTAGCCGACGTTTTTAGTGTGACAACGAATCAATCACAAGTGCCTGATTCTAAAAGTACCAATTGGATTGGTGGCTTAAGTTTTATCTTGATTTTAATGATGATTTACTTTTTGTATGTACAGCGAATACTTCGTTATACTGCACCTTCTCGAGCCACAAAACCCAAGCAATCCAATCAGACTTGGCTATGGTTAGGGCTGTTGTTGCTGACTGGAGGGGTGTTGGTGTATGTTCTTTTTGGTTTAACCAACCCAAGCAACCCCATACAAGTGCAAGTTGACTCGAGCGGGAGCATTTGGCTGGCATTGTTGTTCTTTTTGACGCTGTTTGTGTTGTGGCGAATTCAAAAATCAAAACGTGGTCTGGTGAAATCCGAAAAATCACCAAGCCATGATTCCGACCTCGAGCAGTTGCGCTACTTAGCTCCCAAAGATGCCATTCGAGCCGCTTATTTTAGGTGGTTGGTGTTACTGCGTGACCTCGAGATTCGCCGCAGTCCAACCCAAACGCCGCTTGAATTTCAGGGGCTGGTGCGGATTTTACATCCTCAATTGGCAGCCCAAACCCAAACCTTAACCGAGGCATACCAGCGTGTGCGGTATGGCACAACCCCCAGTCTGGATGAACTCGAGACGGTGTTAGAAGCCCTTGAAGTTTGGCAAGGTCATGTTGCCACAATTTTGCCGCTTGATGTTACGCCGCAAATGGTAAGTTCTGGCTCGTGACCAGCACTGCCCAGCCAATCAGCATCGAACCAAAAAACCTGATGGCATTGTTGTGCCTTGTCTTGGCTGCCCTCCCGTGGATAGAAACCATTTCTTGGATTCCCGCACTGGCAGCCGCTTTATTTGCATGGTTGGCTCGAGTTGCCAAAGGCTCTCGGCAATATGCAGCGTTCTCGAGTGTCTACGCAGCCGCGATTGTTTTTTTACTGCCACCGTTTGAATTTAGCAGTGCTATTTTTAATCGGCTTGAACCGTTTTTTATCACATTGGCGCTCAGTTATCTATTGGGCATGGCTTTGGATGGCATTCAAGACAGCACCCCTTGGGCATGGCTCGCGCCGTTGTTGCTGCTTATTTTTATGCCAAATGTTCTTGGTTTGATTGCCACTTTCGGA
>JAYWHB010000612.1:0-2610 GCA_043777915.1 Deinococcales bacterium | reverse complement strand
ACACCACCTGTAATAACGGTTGCACCTTTTGCAGTCGCGTCTTCCACATGACGCACCACTTTCTCGAGTCCAGCCCTATCTACCATAGGACCAATTTGGGTGCTGGTCTCGAGGGGGTCGCCGATTTTTAGGGCTGCAACTGCCTCACCAAGTTTTTTGCTAAATTCTTTGATAATACTGCGCTGCACATAGACTCGGTTGGTACAAACACAAGTTTGCCCTGCATTGCGGAATTTACAGGCAATTACGTCTTTGACAGCTTGCTCGAGATTCGCGTCTTCAAAAATCAGGTAAGGCGCGTGTCCTCCAAGTTCCATCGAGACCCGTTTGAGGGTATCGGCAGCTTGTTTAACCAGAATTTTTCCAACTTCGGTACTGCCCGTAAAGGTAATTTTACGAATTCGTTCGTCTTCCATAAAAACCTTGGATACGGCTACGGGGTCGTTAGTTGTTATCACCTGAAAAACATCACCGTGTCCGCCCGCCTCGAGCCAAAGCTGGGCAAGTTTTAGGGCAGTCAGCGGCGATTGCTCGGCGGGTTTTAGAATAATGGTGCAACCAGCTGATAATGCAGGCGCAAGTTTACGTGTGACCATTGCGGCAGGAAAATTCCACGGTGTGACTGCATAGACCGCGCCAACAGGTTGCCGTATGGCAAACAGGCGTTTATGGGCAAATTGGCTTGGGATGGTCTCGCCATAAATGCGTTTGGCTTCCTCGGCGTACCAATCCACAAACCCCGCCGCGTAACGCACTTCGCCTAGGGCTTCTGAGACGGGCTTTCCCATCTCGAGGGCAATCGTTTGGGCAATGGCTGCTTCGTCCCGAATGATTAAATTAAAGAATTTTCTTAAGAGCGCCCCGCGTTCGTAGGCGGTGGTTTTAGACCACCATTTGAAGGCTTCAACACTTGCCTCAAGTGCGGTTTTAGCTTGTAGAACACCACAATCGGCAACTCGAGCAATCTCTAGCCCCGTGTACGGATTGGTGACAGCAAAAGTGTGTGCTGTGCTGATGAATTGCCCAGCAATAAAAGCCCGTGTTTCGCCCGTAAAAGTCATAGACTAATACTAACAAGAAAATGCTTGTTGTGACCTACCAAAATGCCGAAAAGACTATGCGTTGTTTCCTCCGGCTCTCAATTTGGTGGTGTGACAGGTTCAGGGATGATTGGTTCTGGCTCTGGGGGTGGCGGTTGCCAGTTTGGGTCGTATAACTCGAGGTCTTCGGTGCGAACGCGCTGATTCTTAACACAAGCTGGTGGAGTAAATTCATCGGCTCGAGGTGGGACTTGGGCAGCGTTTTTGGTGCAGGCATTAACCGCGATTGTAATGCGGTCTTCGCCGTCTCCGGGGATGGTGTCCACAATTGGACGGCGGTACGGCAGTGGGTCTACTTGTGGCGGCGGCGGTGGAACATTTTGCGGTAAATCAATTCGGGTTGGGTATGCCATTCGCACCGCTTGTCTGCCGTTAAAGCCAACATAATCGGGTACTCGGTAACTGCTTGGGGGTACGCCCTCGAGCGCCACACGCATAAAGTCAGACCAAATTTTTGGCATATAATCGCCACTGTAGGCACTAAAAGGCATGGATTTATTGTCATCGTTACCCATCCAGACCGCGCCGACCAGCGTTGGGGTTGTCCCGACAAACCACATGTCCACCACATTGTTAGACGTTCCAGTTTTACCGCCGACTTCTCGCCCAGCAATTTTGGCATTTAAGGCAAAACTTGGGTTTGGGGCAATACTTGGTGGGTCATTGACCACACCACGAATCATGTCTAAGCCAGTGTATGCCACTTGCGGTGACCAAACCCTGCGCCTGACTTGAACATCTTCTTGGCTAGGATACAGCACCCGTCCATCGGCGGTTTCGATACGTCTTAAATAGGTTGGCTGAATGTATGTGCCACCATTGACAAAAGTGGCGTAAGCCGTTGCCATTTGCAATGGGTTGACATCAATCCCGCCGCCAATCGCACTCGACATCCCAAGGGTGTCTTTGGTTTCAATACCCATCAGTTTAAGGCGTTCTCTAAAAGTGGGAATTCCCACATAATCTTTAAGGATACGAATGGTTGGAAAGTTCAACGACCAGTTTAAGGAAAAGCGAATACTGCCTGTAACTGCGGTACTACCGGGAAAGTTTTGCGGACAATAATAATTTCTCGAGCAATTTGGTCTACTTGGTGCGCCAGGGTCATAAATCGTCAGTGGGGCATTAGAAACCACACTCCAAGGGGACAAGCCTTTTTCCAGCCCCAAGGTATACAGAAGCGGTTTGACACTCGAGCCACTGCTGCGCCGCATTTGACTCGAGGCAGCGCGGTTAAATTCATCACGTCCAGAATTATCGTTGCCGCCGACCATTGCCCGAATTTCTCCGGTGTTTGGGTCTATGGCAATCAGTGCCACTTGTTCGTTGCCCCTTGGACGACGCGCCACACCAACCCGAGTCGCATTTTCAGCAGCCCGTTGGGCTTTTGGGTCTAGGGTGGTGTAAACCCGCAATCCGCCGCCCGAAAAAGCCTGATCGCCGTATTTTTCTTTTAAGAACTTACGCACTTCAAACATAAAATATGGGGCTTGAGCCGTGGTGATTTCTT
>JAYWHB010000611.1:0-7255 GCA_043777915.1 Deinococcales bacterium | reverse complement strand
TAGTTGCCCCAAGTTCTTGGGCGGTAGTAAACAAAGCGCTCCAAATACCAGCTTCTTCCCTTGCCAATCGCTCAGTCATGGGAACAGCTTTTAGTGCTTCAAGCATGGCTTCTGTATTACCATTCAAACGATGTAATTCTGCAAGTAAAATGTGTTTTAAGTCGGCATCGTCGGCTTTTGGCGTATCGGCTTGGGATAAACAATTCTGTGCATTACTGTGCATTCCAGCTTGTAAAAAAGCGGCGGCTCGTTCAATCAGCACACCACTTAAACCATGTGGGTAAAACTCCAAGTTATCTTGCAAAATTTCAAGCGCCTCGGTGGGTTTACCTTGCAAACGCAGGGTACGCCCAAGGTTCAGCAGGGCTTCATCTCGAGCCGCAAAATCTTGCGAAGTGGGTTTAGAGGCTACTTTAATACAACGCTGATACAACAAAATAGCTCGAGACCACTCGCCCCGCATTTGGTAATACTCTGCCATACATTTGATAATATGAGCATGTAATTTACGGTAATTAGCGCCTCGAGTCATGCGTTCGGCTTTTTCAAAATGTGTCATGGCTTCGAGTTTGCAGGAACGCATTAGCGTCAAGCCAAGACTGGTGTGGAGATTTGCAGACTGATAATTGTCTAGTTTTAGGTGTGGCAATGCTTCGTACAAAATAGCAATGGCTTTTTCGCTTTGTCCAAGTCGGGTATAACAAGCTGATTCATTGACAAGTTGAACACCAAGTGACCGACCTATTAAATACGTCCGCATTTCCACAAACGGTTCTTGCCAATCACTCAAACCCAACATTGAACGGCACATACCAAGACGAGCCAGAGCAATTCCAAGGTCAATTCCAGCTAAAAGCGGTACAGCCGTCTCGAGTTGTTCTTGTGCTTGGGCAAACTGGGTTTTGACATAAAGTAAAAACGATTGTTCAACCACTAATTTGGCCCGAGTTTCGAGTGTATGAATAGTTAAGGCTTTCTCGAGAAAAGTTTCGAGGTGGTCTAGTTGGTAGCTGCCAACCAAAGTTCGAGCGTACAAAGGCGCAAGTAAGACATGATGCAATCGTTGTTCATCTGTAAAATGCAACTTGAGCATGGTACATAGTTCAGTCCAATGCTGAGATTTCCGAACCGAGTTAGAGGCTCTTACAGCAATTTCAACGGCTTGTCCTGTTCGCTGCTGCAAAAGCAATTGCGAAATAGTTTGAGTTGTATCTTTAATAGAAATAAAAGTCATCTTGACTAAATTCTAGCCGAAAAAGCGCCAAGGTTAGTTGGCGCTCTAAGGTTAAGGATAAAGGTTTAGCAACTCACTGGGTTGGTGCAGTTACTTACTGGAATAGCTTTTGTTGCGCTGGGGTCGTTAGTGTCATGCACGTAAATGCCATTGTTGCGGCTTGGAGCTACCGAGTTATACCGTGCGTCTAAAACTACAAACACAACAGCAACAACCAATACTTGAACCAAGATTCGACCAATCGAACCCAGTATTGTCGAAACAATACGATTTTTCATACTCACCTCCTTTGGTTGCATTGAGCAGTCCTGAAAGAACATTGCGGGGGAACGGTTGCTGATGTTGTTATGGGACTTATTCATATTTGCCTCCTGTGGCAATAGTTGACCGCCACTTCTCGACGTTTTTTGTAAAACAAAGTTAAGCGGGTGAGAATCTAGTGGGGTTGCTGTTTGGTACTGGTTTATCTGTTTGTCATTTCCTTCACCTCTGGTTGAAGTGTAGAGGACAGGGTGTTAGGATAGCGTTAGGATTTTTATATCGTGTAGAACATAAAAAACTCCAGTTGAATTTCAACTGGAGTTATAAAGCACTATCTATTTAAGGTGTAGTTTTATGATTGCTGATACTGACTACTTTAACCAGCAAAGAAAATCCAGAACCCGTTCTTTGAGTGTTTTCACTGAAGATTTGACTTCAGTGACTTCTACTACAGTATCTAAGGAAGTTGCTTCCATTGAAACTTCAACATTAGGTTCTATCGCATCAAAGTCCGCTGTTGAAATTTTAACGTTCGGGTCTACAGGTGTAACATCAATCTCTGGACTTACCATCGGAATTTCTATATTTGGAGCTAGTTGGGCGACATAATCACCATGAGACGGTACATCTATATCTGATGTCGCTAAAGAATCAAAATGAACCGATTCCGATTCTGAAAATCCAGAAGCAGGGTTCAGTGTACTGGAATCAGGATCTTCGTAACCACCACAACGCGAAGTTGGACTGGTTTGTACCCAAGATTGACTTTGACTAAAGGTCAAATACCGTTGACCCAAAGATTCTTGAGCCAATTGACCTTGAATTGACGATCCTTTTATGTCCTGTGAGTGACCTAGGATAGTTTTTTTGAAGGTTTCATTAGAAATAGTGAAACCTTGCCGCCATGGGGCATTCGGATTTGTTGGAATACAATTAGTTCCCGAGCCAACATCAGGACCTTGGGCTTTACCTTCGATGGCTATTACGGAATCACAGTAGTTTGGTGAGTAAAATGGACTATATTTGTCGCAGAAATCTGTAGTATTCACTCCTGCATAAGCTATCCAGAACGGAGAAGCGAGAAGTAGAATTACAATGCTGTGGTGAACTTTAAGTTTCATACTATCTCCTTTTTGCATATTTTCTATGCTGTAGTTCAACTATAACATAATTTTGAATCATTTATAGTGAGATAGGAAACAATTGGTACAATCTACTTGGTGGAATGCCAAATCAAATAGGCGATATAGACTCAATTTCTAATTTTGGTAGCTTCGGCAAATATCCTTTAATCAATGCAACAATATAGGGTTCTGTTCGTGTGGACAACATTGGGATCACTTTTGCGGTCTTAATATAGTTGGAGATTTCAAAGAAATACTGAACTAAATATAGGCAAGCTACCCAATCTTCTTCATGTTTTTTGGGTTCTTCAACAACGAAATAGCCATAAAGTTCGTCTGCATATTGTATCGAATTTTGAGGGATTAAATCTAAGTTGATACTTAATTTACACGCCAAAATTAGAAATCGTACTCTAAGCTCAAAACCCATATTTTCCTCTAAAATCTTAGTCACTTCTCCATAAGCAACTAATAAATCTGAATTTGTATCCGATTTGGATTGAATATTAATTCGGAGAATCATTGCTCGCAATTCTCCCTCTCGATCATTGGCTCTTTTGTATGCTTTTTCTGCTTTAATAATTACTTCAAGTGGATTAAATTGGCGCTGTAGATTCTTTAATAATTCGCACAAAACTAAAAATGAGTCTCCTAAAATGACTGGATGAAAACTTCCATATTTACTCTGAGCCAACTCGATTATAGTCAGTGCTGTTTCCAACATTTGCGGGTCATTACATCTATTTGCTAATTCTAATAAAGACTTGCAGTGTTGCAAAGCGGCAAAAAAAGCAACTTCAGGTTCAAATACTTGTGGAAGAATCAAAGTTTTGTAAATCTCGATTGCTTCAAAGTATTCTCCCCTTAAATAGTGCAATTTCCCCTGATAGACCATATGCTCATAATTATATTCGGGTTCGCTAATTTTGTTTCTTAATTGTTCCATTGCAAGAATGCTATTTTCAAAACCATGTAAGTCATTATTCTTATAATAGACTTCAGACTTTTTTCGTTGAAGTCGAAACTTCACCTTATTTGAGGTAGCTAAATCACAGGCTTGTTGATAGCTTGACACAGCCGCTTCAAAGTTTTTAAGTTCTGTAAAATCGCGTGCTGCCTGTTCATACCAATCAATTGCATCAAGATTCTGTTTAGCTAAATGTAAGTGTCGCGCAATTTCAATTTTAATTTCCACACTATTTTCAGAATCTTTAAGTAGCTTCGCTATTTTTTGATGCGTCTCTTCTGGACTGGCTATTTGTTGGTAAATGGTATCTTTGAATCGTTGATGGACATAAGTTAAATTATTTTTATTCAACACAACGATCCCGATACCTATAGCAGTTTCAGCTATTTTTTCTATTTCTGTAGTGGATTTACCAAGTAATATGCCTAGTTGATAGAAAGAACATGAACTGCTAAAAGCACTGGCTACCTCGAGAAGCTGCCATGTAGGGATTTCTAAGAGACTTTTATAGGGGTTCAATGAATCTATAAAATGTTGCTGTGTTACTTCACCCTTAACACTATATTCATTATTTTTCCAAGAAAGTAGTGGGGTTCTATTTATCCAGTCACAAATCTTTCGGAAATTACCAAGTGTTGCGACATATAATAATTCTGCAAATTGTAAATTCTGTTTTCTAAGTAACATTTCTACAAATCCACAAATTTCTCCAAAAGACAACTCGGGTATCGTAACAACACTCATTTTACCTTGGTTTGCAAGTGTTAAAAAAGGTTCTTCCTGAAGTAAATGAGCTTTATTTGTGCTTAGTGTTGCAAAAATTTCTATTTGCTTAGACTGGGTAATACTGGGTAATATCTCACTCCAAACTGTGTCACACAAATCTAAATCCTCGATTAAAATAACACTCTCACTACTTGCACCTAGAATTGTAGAAGTTAAAGTATTTCCTTGTTGAAACCAAATAGCTTTTCGTCTTTGCGGCAAAGTATTACTTATGTTAGTTAAAAATGCTGTTTTTCCAACTCCACTTACCCCTAAAATAACTTGGAAAATATTATAGCGAGGTGGTTGTATCCGAAAACATTTTCGAGCGTAGACTTGTATAGTCTTAGTCTGATTTATAGGATTTGTTGATACATATTGAAATGAATTATATGTAACCTCCACTCTATCATTTGGCAGGATAGAGTGGAGGTTATTATTAAGATAGATATTGTAAACTCTTGTAGCTTCAGTTGAATTTCCTAGTTTCTGAAGTACATCTATATAGAATGAGAAAATCTGTTCGTCATCCGTAAATAATTTAATTAAATTTTCGCAGATCTTCTGACAATCAAGTAATTTCCCACTACTTCTTAAATTATCCATCGCAGGAAAAAATAGATTAAAAACCTCCAACTTGCGATTGCTTCGTTCTGATTTTATTGATGTCTGAAACCCTTCTAAATCAACAAAGTCTTCTACTTGATAGAGAAACTCGCCTCGTATTAAGTCTAAAGCAGCTAAATATTGCTTAGCTTGAGCCAATTTTAATAAAGTGTCACAATCTGTCTCTATTTCTTCTAATTCGATAGAATCTAAGATTTTTTTGATTGGAATGCCTTTTTCGTGCAGTACAGCTATTTGCTGTCTCAAGTTATCTCTTGCCTTTCTGGATTTCCAAATCGAGTCTGCCAATTCTGCTCGAGATTGTCGCTTGAAAAGATAAAGATAAATAACTGTTGCCCATTCGAGGCGACTCAGTTTGATAGCCTTATTATTTTTGAGAAATTCAGGCTTACCAAACAATCGCATGTAAAATTTGTTCATATGCCCTCACTTGACCAAAATTATATCAATTTTACCCGTTTTTTGTTCAAAATTTAGAGTCGCTCAAATCACCGCAAATTCTGATAACTCGAGAGCAGCACCCCTAAATCCAAACTGCTTTTGACACTACCTGCTGTTTCTCGAGTTCACCACGTGCCAATTGCAAAGACCGCCAACAAATGGATGCCTTTACCAGCGCGTAGCTCGAGGATTCTGACCAATCAAGGGCTATTTCGAGAAACCAATACCAACCCGAGCGCCATGTTCTAAATTCTCGGCTCGAGTCTGCCCGCCGTGTACCTCGGCAATGGCTGCCACAATCGCTAAACCTAAGCCCGTGCCTGTGCCGCGCTTAACAAAAGGTTCAAAAACCGTCGGTAAAAGGTCTGGGGCAAAACCAATACCGTTATCTTCAAGCCAAATCCAAGTTTCTTGGCGGTTGCTTTCTACAATAAAGCGCACTGCGCCGCCGCCGTGGTCGTCGGCATTTTTAACAAGGTTCTCAATTGCCAACTCGAGCAGGTCTCGGTCTGCGCTGATGCTGGCGTTACCGATAACTGGCAATTCAAAATTGGCTTCTAAAAAATCGCGCAGTGCCACTTCTTGCCCGCTGACTTGTCCGCGTCCCTCGAGCCTTGCAAGGGTTAGTAAACTACCTAAAACCCGTTCGGTACGCCTAACTGCCTCGAGTGCCTGAGCCACTGCCAAAGGTTCGTTGGGGTGGCGCTCGAGAACTTCTAAGTAATTTCTGGCAGCCGTTAATGGATTGCGTAATTCATGCGAGGCGTTATAAGCAAAGCGTTTGGCACTTTGTTCTTGTAGTCTTGCCCTGCCTAAACTGGTGCGTAAATCCTCGAGCAACCCATTAAAAGCATGAACGGCTGGTTTTAACTCTGGTAATGGCGGATTGGCAATGGCTTCAAGCCGATTGGCGTTGCGGCTGGCAATATCGGCTGCAAAACGCTCGAGCGGGATTAAGGAACGGCGCACACCTACCGAACCAAATAGTAGTGCGGTGCTTAAGAGCAGTATCGCCCAGAGCCAAATGGTGCTTTGATTGGTGATGGTGAATCCTTCGCTGGGGCGGACTTCCTCGAGTTGCCCAGCACTAAAACGCAGCAAAGCCGGTTCGCGCCGAGTTTGCAATTGCGCTAAGGTAATTTCTCTAATCGGTGCTTGAGTTGGGGTACTTTTTGGGGTTGGTACGGCTGGCTCAGCACTGATTTTAGCGGCACTTGTGGGGCTGGTGGTGGCAAAAGGATTGGGGCTGTCAGGGAGTGGAGCGCTTGGGATGGCTAAATCAGTCAATGGTTTTTTGGGCGCTTCAACCGTGCTTTGAGTTTGTGGGGTACTCGAGACTTTGACAAATTCTAGCGAAGCCGTCTGGCGTAAAGCAAACCAAACCATCATCCCGACCAAAACGGCAGCCAGTGGTGCAAGCCAGAACAGTAAACGCAACCGTAAGGTCATGAGGTCGCCCCATTTATTCGCAAGGCGTAACCGACACCGCGCACCGTTTGAATCAGGTTTGGTGTACCAAGACTGCGCCTTAAAGCCGCAACCAAGGCATCTAAGGTGTTGGGGTCTACTTCTTGTCCCCAAACGGCTCGCATTAAAGATTCCCTTGCCAATACCCGTTGTGGGTGTTCAAAAAGCACTTGGAGCAAGCGAAAACCCTTGGGTGTAAGCTCGAGCAATGCCCCGCCACGCCGTGCCTCGAGCGTCACAAAATCCAGTACCACATCGGCAAAATGACTGCGAATTACTTCAGTTTTACTGCGCCGCAACAGTGCCTCAATTCGCGCCAAAATCTCGGATAGACTGTAGGGCTTAACCACATAATCATCTGCCCCAGCT
>JAYWHB010000610.1:0-2616 GCA_043777915.1 Deinococcales bacterium | reverse complement strand
GGCTGCCGACAAGACTGGTGGTGATGCCAGAGGGCGACAAAGTGCCTCCCTCTATGTGGCTCGAGAGCGTGGTGGCTACGCTGGGTTTAATGATCGTTACATTGATTTACGAGTGGATGACCACGCCACCCCGATTCTCGAGTTGCAGCGTTTACTCGCCATGCACCGTTTGTTGTTTGAACGCCCTAACCCAGACCAATTGCTGCCAATTTCAGGAGATATTGCCACACGGGTTTTAGCGGTGCTGCATGGGGCTGGGCAGAATTTTTATGCTTGGTCAAAAACCGCCGAAGTTGCTTTGACAAGGTTGGCGGGGCTTGAAAATCTCGAGGAGCGATTTACCCAAATCGGGTTTATTGACATCAACGCCTTGCAGTATCTCGAGCAGAAATACAACAGAACAAGCCGCTAAAACGGCGTATTGAATTAGCACCAGACCTGTTAGAATAAAAACCGTTATGGCATCCAATCTTTATATTGTTCGGCATGGTCAAACGACCTTCAATGCAAGTGGCACAAAAACCTTTACGGGTTGGGTAGATGTTGACATCTCCGAAGTTGGCGTGCAGCAAGCCACCGAGATTTCACAGACCTTATCTGGAATTCGTTTTGATTTGGCGTACACAAGTCGCTTGTTGCGCTGTCGTCATACGCTCGAGATTCTGCTTGCGCCGCATTCGTATGGTGTGCCAGTCATCACCGATGACCGTATCATTGAACGCAGTTATGGGGATTTAAGTGGGCGTTTACACACCGATATTCAAAAAGAACATCCCGATATGTACAAAATTTGGCACCGCAGTTACGATGTCCCACCACCCAATGGCGAGAGTGTCAAAATGGTTGAGATGCGGGTTTATCCGTTTATCCACGAACTGCTTCGTAGTGCTGGCGATGGTAAAAATATCCTGATTTCGGCACACGGCAACAGCATTCGTTGTTTACGGGCATATTTGGAAAACATGAGCGTTGAACAAGAAATGAGTTTAGAAGTACCACAAAATGATTATCTGCACTACAGCTTTGTTGGTGACACCAAGCACTTATTTGGTGGTGAAGTCACAAAACATCATCCAGTTGCTTAATGGGATCAAAGAGCGGCACTGCGACCCAAGCAGTGCCGCTTGAACTTTCACGGGTTGTGTATTTTAGCAACATCAAACAAGTACACTAAGCCATGAATCAACTCGAGGAACTTAAAAACCTACTGGCAGAAATTTCGGATTTAACGGCTGTGGCACAATTGGTCAGTTGGGACAAAGACACCCAGATGCCCAAAGGTGCAGCCGCCACTCGAGCCAACCAGATGGCAACCATGGCGCGGTTGCTGCATCAAAAAAATACTGCGCCGCGTTTACGAGAATTGATTGAAGCCCTCGAGCCAGAGCTTAAAAATGCGGATTCTTTAGATGGTGCGTTGCTGCGCTTATTGCGCTTAGAGTACGACCGTAAATCTAAACTCCCAACCGATTTTGTAACCGAATTTGCCGCCGCTCGAGCCACCTCTGGTTCGGTTTGGGAGGCTTCGCGCTACAAAAATGATTGGGCTGCTTTTTTGCCGCATTTAGAAAAAATGTTTGATTATGCGCGTCGGGCTGCCGATTATTACGGTTTTGAAACCCATCCTTACGATGCGCTGCTCTGGGATTACGACCCAGGCTTAAAAACCGCCGATATAAAGGAAATCTTTGCCGATGTTCGCGCTTTTACTGTGCCACTTCTGGGGAAAATTGTGGCGGCTGGTGAAAATATAGATTATGGTGTGCTGACGCGGCATTTCCCACTCGAAGCACAACGCAACTTTGGTCTCGAGGTGGCGCAGGCATTTGGTTATGACATGAACCGAGGGCGTTTGGATGTGACTGCCCATCCGTTTGCCACGAACTTTGGCAAGGATGATGTTCGGATTACCACTCGTTTTGACCCGCATTATTTCCCAATGGCATTGTACGGCACGCTGCACGAATCGGGTCATGCGATGTACGAACAGAACACCGCCGACGAATTGCGCCGCACCCCACTGGCACGAGGAGCTTGGAGTACCGCCCATGAAAGCCAATCGCGGATGTGGGAGAATTTGGTTGGGCGCTCGAGTGGCTTTTGGCAGCACTGGTTTGACATTGCCCAAAAGCACTTCCCAGAAGCGCTGCATGATGTAGACGCAAGCACCATGTACAAATTGGTCAATCGGGTTAAACCCAGTTTTATTCGGGTCGAAGCCGACGAACTGACCTATAACCTGCACATCATGTTGCGTTTTGAACTCGAGTTAGCCGTTTTTGAAGAAAAAATTAAGATTGCTGAATTACCCGAAGCCTGGAATGCCAAAATGCAGAAGTACCTTGGGGTCACACCTCCCGATTACTCGAGTGGGATTATGCAGGATATTCATTGGTCGGCAGGTATGTTTGCCTATTTTCCAACCTACAGTTTGGGGAACATTTTAAGTGTGCAACTGTTTGAAAAAGCAGGTTCGCAAATGGGCGACCTAAACGCGATGTTTGCTCGCGGCGAGTATAAACCACTTCTGCACTGGCTGACCCATGCGGTGCTGCGTCACGGCAAAACGTACTTACCGCCAGAATTGATTATGCGTTCGACTGGCTCGAGTTTAAG
>JAYWHB010000609.1:0-2619 GCA_043777915.1 Deinococcales bacterium | reverse complement strand
AGGGTTCATCAAGCATAATTTGCTGACCATTGAAGTGTGCGTTCAGGGTAATGCTAGGCATGGGTTAGTGTAGCAGATAACCTGCCAATGCTCGAGCCGAGAAAAGCTAGAATTCATGCTAGAATAATACTATGTCTAAGGTCTTTGAACTTGTTCTTGCCAAAAGCATCAAAAAAGACCTTGAATTCATCCACAAGAAACACCACAGCAGTATTCGCCAAGCCATCGAAACACAATTGCCATATGAGCCAAATCTCGAGACCACCAACCGCAAACCACTGACCACACCAATCCAAAACGCCACATGGGAATTACGCTGCGGCGACCAAAACCGATACCGCGTTCTTTACGACATCATCACCACTGAAGAAACCCAAACAATCGAAATCCTTGGCATTGTAGAAGTTCTAGCCATTGGCGAAAAGCACCACGAAAAACTCCTAATTCAAGGACGTGAGGTCAAACCATGAAAATTATTGGACTTACCGAAGCCAAAGACAAACTTTCACACATCATCGAAGAAGCGAAAAACAACCCAACAATTATTACCAAAAACGGCAAAACCGCCGCGCTTTTAATTGTGCCAGAAGACGACCAAGACCTTGAGCGGTTGCTGCTCTCGAGAAGCCAAATGCTGCAAGATGTATTGCAAAAACGCCGAGAAGAAATTCGGCGCGGTGAGATTATTTCGCTTGAGGAAGCATTTGCTTAAAAATAGCACAAGCTCGAGCCAAACGCATTTGTTGTACAATCACTAAACCGAGGAGGGCAATCATGACTTTACAACTCGAATTAGAACCAAACCTAGCCAGCCAAATCCAACAACTTGCCAATCAAAAACACAGCAGCCCCGAAGAATACATCCTCGAGATTCTACGCTGTGAAACCACGCCCAAAACAAAGCCAGCATGGATTGGCATGGGAAACTCTGGGCGGTCAGATTTAAGCTCGAGAACCAAAGAATTAGTCTTTGAAACCTTGGAACACCCAAGCACAAATTAAGGCACAATGCGGTTTGCTTTCGCTTCGATTAAACCGTTATTCTTGAAACGTGAACACAGCTTACAGCCGAATCATTAAGCACATTCGGTCAAGTTTATCTGATTCACAAACACAAGCTGTTCTTGGCATCTTATTCACCACAAATTTAGACGGCATCCTCGAGAAAATACCATTGGGCGAAGTGCGTTTTATAGAATCTTGGAACGATTTTGACGACCTACACACCAATCTTGCCAGTGGCATTTGCATACCACCATTTGAGGAATTCCAAATTCGCTACGGCTACCCCCACCTAAGAGTACGCGCCATTTCTCGAGCAGACCGAATTCCACTGGGCGATGAAACCCTGCGAGGCAACCCATGAAAGACTTAGCTAAATTGAAAACCTTGCACCAAGAAATAGTCACTGCCAAAGAAGCAGGGCAACTGAATGCAGCCCTAGCCCAACGCATTCATGCCGAAGCGGTACTTGCTGCCGAGAACGACCCGCGTTTCCTCGAGTCTTTTTTTCACAGTCTGCCGCCCGAATTACTAGAACGTGCCACAGTACAAGTTCAGCACCGCTAACTCGAGAAGAAGCCAAGGCGCAAGCTCGAGCAGAGAAAAGAAGGGCAAAAACTACCCTACACCATCTTGCGTTGAGGCAAACTCTTTCTCTAAGTAGTCTAAAAGTAGCAACGCTAAATCTTTCAAATCAGCTTCTTTAATGTCAGCTTGCCAAGTCCTATTTTTCGGGTCATTCTCAGCATTTGGCGGAATGTTCCACAGTCTTACACCTAAAATGAGACTTGGGCGTTCCTCATTATTTCGGACAAGTAAGGTATAGCAGTTATGTGCAAAAGAATGGCGTATTTTTGTAATAAGCTGGCTAAATGAGTTTGTCTGTTTCAGATTTGGACTTTCTGGACTTAACACATTACCGGTAATATTTTCTAATTCGAGGCGATAACTTGGCAACGATCTCATTTCTGTCCACTGAAAACCACTGCCTTTATAGTAATCCTCACGTAGCCCAATAACGAGACCCAACATACTATTAAGTAATTGTGTAAATTCCTCAACATCTTTACCGTCTGATTTTTGTGCGTAAATGAATGCTAAATTTTTTCTTGTTTTCTGTGCAATCAATAGTGTTTGTTCTTCTCTTACATCATGCATCTCGCTCCTCCAAAAATAGCATACTACAAAGAACCCCCTCAATTTCTCGAGGGGTCTCTTTATTTGGAGCGGAAGAAGAGATTCGAACTCTCGACATCAACCTTGGCAAGGTTGCACTCTACCAGCTGAGTTACTTCCGCATTCCATATTCAATTATCTTACTGGGAGTCTCGAGTTCTGGTGGGTTCTCGAGGTTGTAGTGTACTGCTTGTGTGGTTGTTTTTCAACTATCTCTGTGCTTTTGTGTTTTGCCTTTGTACTTCTTTGTATTTTTTGTTTCTTTGCTTCTCGAGTCTCGAGCATTAGGTCTTACCTTTTAACCTTTTCTACTTTTGACCTTTTAACCCTAGCTGTGTAAATTAAAAACCCCCCGCATCGACCTACTCTTCCAAAATCGTAGACTTAAGTACCATCGGCGCACACACGTTTAACGACCCAGTTCGGGATGGAGTGGGGTGG
>JAYWHB010000608.1:0-7271 GCA_043777915.1 Deinococcales bacterium | reverse complement strand
ATCCTTGGCATCGTCTAAATCAGCAGCCAAAGCCAAACTCGAGAGCAGCAGTAATAAAAAAAAGCGCATGGACTTAGTTTACCGTATCCTGAGTGTAGAACCAAAGCCAAACTCAAGAAATGCCCTTAAAGCAAGTCGCTAATTCAATTCATCCAAATGGGTTTTTAATTTGGCAATTTTTGCCTCGAGTTTTGGCAATTCCCGACCTGCTTTTTTCTCGAGTCCAAGGTATGTTTCAAACACTTCAAGGGCTTCACGGCGACGGTTGGTGGCAATCAGTAAATCACCCAAGTGTTCGTTCTGGTCAAAGTAATGCTCCACATCTGGATGCTCGAGCAGTTTTTGTTTAATGCCCTCGATTCGCGCCCCAATTGCTCGGTAACGCAGTACACGCTGACGAATAAAAAACCAAGCCAGCACCAAAATTGCTCCCAAAGCCGCCGCCACAATACTGACCGATTGCGGAATCCCATTGGCATTAGCAACCCGCACCAACACCGGAAAAGCCAAGCCAAGAATCACCAGCACTGCCAGAAGCGCCGCGTAATTCATACCAAGCCGCCGTTCCAAATTAGTACCTCACGTCCTCGTTCCTTAAAACCAAGCGAGCTATAAAACTCAAATTGCCGAGGCTCGAGGTCTGGTTGGGTCAGTAAGTAGAGGGCAATCACATCGCCGCGTTCACGGCATTCATGAACAATCGCTTCAAGTAACTTTGGCTCGAGTTGTCCAGCAAATTCGGGAATGGCATGAAGTTCTTCGATGGTGCAACGCCAACCCAAACGAACTGGACGGGCTTGGAAGGTCACATGGGAAAAACCAATCAGCTTGTTGCCCATAAAAGCCAAATAGACGGTGCTGTCATCATCAAACAGGGCTTGCTCGAGTAATTCTCGTAAACGCATCGGGTCAGTTGCCGCAGGGATTCCAGTCCAAGCTAAACAAAGCCCAAGCAATGCCTCAAGGTCGCGCTTTAAGGCACGACGAATTTCAAGTAAACCTTGCACCAGTTCCATCCTTAGACCGATGGGGCAAGAATCCGTCCGCAAGATTGGCACTTGACCGGAAATTGCCCAGCCCGAATACGCTGCACCAAATTTGGGGTCAGTTGCACTTTGCAACCACCGCACTTGCCAGCGATGACTTTAACAAAGCCAATGCCCTTTTTGGCTTTGCGAACATGGTCATAATCTTTTAAGACTTTTTCATCCACGCCAACCGCCAGCGCGTCGCGTTTGGCTTGTTGTGTTTGGTACTGCTTTTGCAGTTCTTTGATGCGGTCATCATCTAAACTTTCTAAATGCTTGAGTTTAGGCTCGAGTTCGTCCAAAGCCACCCCAATATCCTCGATTTGGGTATTTAAGTCGTCTAACTTTTCGGTCAGTGGCAAACTGTCATCGGTCAGGTCATTGATTTCATCGCGCAGAGAAATCGCACGGCTGTGGTACTGCCCTTGCTCTTTGGCGCTACTTGAATGCTGCTGATCGTGTTCGGCTCGTTTGAGTTGCTCGCCAAGGGCTGCCAGTTCTAGCTCAGCTTCAGAGAGTTTACGGCGCACCGTCAAATGCTCAAAGCGCAGCTTCTCGAGCTTGCCATTTAATCTGATTTTGTCGTCCCGAGCAGCTTTTAACTCACCGGGAATACTGTCTTCGTCAAGTCGTAGCTTGTCTAAATCCAAGTCCATCGCTTGAATCGTGCCGAGGAGTTCGAGCGCGTTCACGTTTCTATCGTACACATTTTTGGGGTAAAAATGCGAATTTTAGAAAATGACCGAAGTTCAAATAAGTCTAAATGAAGCCCTAAGCCCTCGAGTTCGCACCAGTCTTAGCCTATAATTGAAACATGTTTTTTATTCAGTACCTTGGACAAGACCCCCTCGCCTACCTGATTGCCCTTTTTGTACTGGCTTTTGGCATTGTGTTGCACAATGTTTTTCAAGCCTTACTAGCCAACGCTTTTGGCGACCCAAGCGCCAAGCAACGCGGCTTTACCAGCACCAGCAACCCGACTTTGCATTTGGATAGTTTTTCATGGATTTGGCTGGCGATTTTTGGTTTTGCTGTGCCAACTTCGATTCCTGTGCGGCTTTATAACCGTCAGTATGCCAAAGAAGCCGCCGTTTGGTTGGCTGGACCTGTTTCAATGCTGCTTTGGGCGTTTGTGTTGATGCTTCTGGCTGGTTTTGTGACCCAACTGGCTGGCAACGACGATAGTTTTCGCTCGGTGATTCTAGGAATGATGCTTGGGGCGTTTAACAGTGTTTCCTTAGCCGCGATTTTTATTTTCCCGATTCCCCCGCTCGATGGCGCTCGAGCTTTATTTGCTGTCGGCAACAAACAAATTAAAAACTTTATCAGCACTTTAGAGCAATGGATGAGCCGTACCCCATTTGGTTTTATGCTGATTTTCTTGGTGCTGTCATTTACTGGTTTACTCGGTGCTGTCCGCAGCCCAATCATCAGTGGAATGCTCAGTGCCATCCAAAGCCTTGGTTTACCTGTTCCGGGCATTTAATGAACCGTCTAGCCAAAGCATGGGCAGCCTTTGAAGCCGAAGATTTTACTCGAGCCGAACAAGAATTTAGAAAAGCCCGTTTTGAGCCAAGTACCGCCTCAGACGCACGGCATGGTTTGGTCTATGTCTTTGCCCGTACAGGGCGTTTTGATGATGCCAGAAGCGAATGCGATTTACTCAGGCTCGAGGCACAAAGCCAATCTGATTTGGAAGGCGAATATGTGGCACTGCATCAACTCGGCATGGTCGAACGAATGGCAGAAGAATACCCTACAGCCCTAAAAATCTTTGTCCAAGAAGCCAAAATCGTTGCCCAACTGGGGAATCCACCTCTGGCGGTCAGTGCCAATGCTTACGAGCAAGGCATTATTTACGGCAAACTCGAGCAGTTCCCCCAAGCCCGACAGTGGTTAGGGGTTGCCCTCGAGCAAGCCCAATTAGCTGGCGACCCAATTGCCGAAGCCTGTGCTTACCGAGGCTTAGGTGAAATGGCAGCCAATGCAACCATGAAAAAAGCCATGTTGCTGCAAAGTAAAGCCGCTTTTGAACGTGGCAACGATGCTTTGGGGGCAGCCGAAATTGAAGATTTACTCGAGCAGAAATTCATTCGGGCTTAAACCGCTTCTAAAGCCAAGCCATTCCTCGAGCCGAATATCCCGTCTGGGTTTGATTCCGTCACGCCGAATTTTTGCCCTGACATTTTGACACCGACAATTTGGGTAGCTGCACAGCAAACTTTCCGAATGATTGGCAATTAAACGCCCTGTGGCAGCCACAATCTCACGCACTCGAGCCACTTGCAGGGTTGCATGACCGACATCCAAGGTGCGTAAAGAATTTAGACTGCCTTCAATGCCATTAAAAGCGGCGCTGCAATTTGGATAATAGGTACGAACAATTCCGTTTTTGGTATTTGCCCAACGTTCAAGCATCGGACGACCTGCCATGTACTCACCATAATGGATACTGGTGTTAGAGCGGTGGTCTACACCCAACAACAGCACCAAGGCATCAAGTTGCTCGAGAACCCCGATGGGTGCATAAGGATGCTCCAAGGTTTGTACCCCAAGAATTTTTTGTGCCTCCAAGCCGCGTGCCGCAAAAGACAAAGCTGGATGCTGACTGCGAAGCACATTTGGGCGTTCAAGCATGATTTGAGGGATTCTGCCAATGTCCCTCGAGACGGGGCTATCTGATTGAAACGGCGGACCATCCTCTCCGGGTGAAATGGGCCAATCTTCGTTGCGATATAAGGTGGGCCAGACCAAAGTGTAATAAGTAAAGGCGGGCATCACCAAGGTACTCGAGTAGCGTTCTAAGGCATTCAGGACACTGTGCGCCCCGCCAAGCATGTTACCAAGGCTCGACAGGCTCGAGTGGACAATAAGAGGCGTGTGTTGGTTCATGCCAAGTTGCTTAAACGCCCGCTCGAGGTCAATTTGAGTGACCGGAGGAGTTAAAGCGCGGCGCATAAAGTTCAGCACAGTGCCTAAAACTAACATGCTTAGTGCATTGGAATAAAGAACCGGATTGGATTGGCTTTTAAGGCGGTTTGTTTCTCGAGGGCTGTCAGTTTATTGGTACGCCCATGACTCGGTTTATTGGTGTACTGTATCCAAATCGGGCTTTGGTTCTTGAGTAATTGTGCGCCACGAATCTCAAACGGATGAAAAACCCAGAAATTGTGCGAGCGTCCTGTGCGTCTCGAGTCGGCATTGACCAAAGCAGTATGCAGAACAGTCGGTTTTCCGCGCAAAAAAATCAGGGCATTTGGGTCAAAAGTAATCATGTCTAAAGTGCTTAATTGATGTCCCGTGGCACTCGAGAGCGCAAAAACGGTCTGGTTGCCATCGGCAATAATGCCATTGCCGCCCCAACTGATTTTGATGATTAAATCGGCTTTACCATCTTGGTTGAGGTCAGAATTCCAAACATCGGAAACAAAGTTTGGCATTGTCTCAAAACGAATTGGCAAGCGCTGCCCAAATAAATCCAAAGTGACTTGCTGTTCGCCCATCGCTGTACGCCGAATTAGCACCCGTCCGTGAGGGCAGGAAAACCCAGTCGCATTACTTTTACAAGTTCGTACCGTAATTTTTTTTGCCTTTGGGTAAGGATGGTAACTCGAGATGAAGCCAGCTTGAGCCAATACTAAGCTCGAGAACAACAATCCAATCCCAATCAAAAATTGTTTCATGCTTTTAGTATGCGCCTCAAAGATTCAAACTGCCATGAGAAAATCTATGTTTAAGCCCGAATTAAATACACCCCTTCAGTTGCAAATTGAACCCGTACAGTTTCACCAGGTTTCGCCAGAAGCGGCGCGTCCCCCGCCATCACCCCCTCGAGTTGCCCGGCGGCGGTGTTGACAGTGTATTCGGTGGTTGTGCCAAGAAAGGCAACGCTGTGCATTGTTCCCTCTAAGCCAATCCCATCAGTGGCGACCCGCAAAGACTCGGGGCGTATCATCACCGTTACATTGCCGTGTTCGATGTTTTGTGAAAAAGGAAAACTGTAGTCGCCAACTGTAGCACTCGAGCCGTGGTACTGACCACTTAAAAAGTTCGCCCGTCCAATAAAATCTGCCACAAAACGGGTATTTGGGGCTTGATAGAGTTCCCTTGGTGCGCCTTGTTGTTCAATGATTCCCGCCTTCATCACCACCACCAAGTCCGAAATCGCCATGGCTTCTTCTTGGTCATGGGTGACGTATAAACTGGTGATACCAAATTTTTGTTGTAGTTCGCGAATTTCCTCACGCACCCGTTTACGCAGCTTGGCATCAAGGTTGGAGAGCGGTTCATCAAATAATAAGACTCGAGGCTGCATAATTAAAGCCCGAGCCAGTGCCACACGTTGCTGCTGCCCACCAGACAAGGCTTGTACGGCGCGTTGCTCGAGGTTCTGCAAACCCACTTGGGCAACCACACCAGCCACCCGTTCTCGGATTTCGGCAATTGGGCGCTTGGTGACCCGCAAACCATAAGCAATATTTTCAAAGACATTCATGTGCGGAAATAACGCATAACTCTGAAACATCATCGTCACATCGCGCAGATAGGCTGGCAACTGGGTTACGTCATCTGAACCAAAAAAAATCTTGCCTTCCGATGGGCGCTCTAAACCCGCCACCATCCGCAGAATCGTGGTCTTTCCACACCCCGAAGGACCCAGCAGTGTCACCAACTTACCGGCGGGTAACTCGAGCGACACGGTTTCCACGGCTGTGACCGTACCAAAGCGCTTAACGATTTGTTCCAAACGAACAGGGACAGCCGATTGATTCATATGAACTCCTTCGGAGAGGCAAAAGGCGAAGGGCAAAGGGCAAAGGTTAAAAACTTAAAACAAATTTTCCTTTCGCCTTTCGCCTTCCTACCCTATCCCCTCGAGTCCAGTGCCGTTTCTCGAGAAACGCTTACTAAATGCAAAGAGCAATAAAATTAAACCGAGTAAGCCCAAAATCATCACGGTACTCATGGCAGCCGCCCGCCCTAAGTTGCCTTGCTCGAGCCACGAAAGCATTAAGACGGTTGCCAGCAAATTGCCGGGGCTGATTAAAAAAATAATTTGACTAATCGCGGTCATGCTGCGGACAAAAGCAAAGACAATACCCGATAACAATTGCGGAATCAAAAGCGGCACAAGCACTTTCGCCAGTGTGGTACTCGAGGGGGCGCGTAGGAGGGTGCTGGCTTCGTCTAAGGCGTGGTCTATTTGGCTTAAACCAGCCATGACACCGCGGATGCTGGCGGGCATGTTGCGGAACACCAGGGCAATCACCAAAATAATAAATGTACCGGTTAAAAGCCACGGTCCGACGTTAAAAGAAATCACATAGGCAACACCCATGACCGTGCCGGGGGTGGCAAAAGAAAGCATACTGGTGGTCTCTAAGGCGCTACGTCCAAAAAAACTTTGCCGTGTGACCAGATAAGCAATTAAAAAGCCAAGCAGCGTGGCGGCAATGGCTGCCACAAAAGCAACTTGGGCAGTGCGAAATAAAACCTCGAGTCCCGTGCCACTAAAATCTATGTAATGCTGCAAGGTAAATTCCCCGTTGACTCCCCAAATTTTGACAAAACTGCCATAAAAAACACTGCCGTAGAGCATGGCTACCAGAATGCCCCAAAATGCCAAGATACCCTGCAAGGTATTCTCGAGCCAGCGCGGTAATAGACTAAAATTCCCACTGCCCGGTTTACCCGTGACGGTTACAAAACTGGTATTGCCAAGCCAAGCCCGTTGCAGTCCAAGAATGATTAGCACCAAAACCAGCAGTACCGCACCGTAGACACTGGCTTCGTTGGGGTCGTAACGTCCAGTTAAAGCCAAATAGACTTCGGTGGCTAAAAAACTACGGTCTCCACCGAGTAAAATCGGATTGCTAAAGTCTGCCAAGGATTCGATGATGGTGAGCAAAAACGCCGCTGCTAGACCGGGGCGCAAAAGCGGCAGGGTGACTCGAGTAAAGACCATCCACGGGTTAGAACGCATCGTTTGGGCGGCTTCCTCGAGGGCAGGATTTAAGCCTTGGACTCTGCCACGCAGCGTTAAATAGGCAATTGGGGTGAATGCCATAATCTGGGCAATCCCCACACCAGTCACGCCCTTAAAATAATTGGTGTCTATGCCAAAAACCCTGTTGGTGATTAACCCTTGTGCGCCAAACCAGTTTTCTAGGGCAAACGCCAGCACAAACGGCGGGGTAATCATCGGTAGAATCCCAACGATACTAAGGATACGCCGAACCCAAG
>JAYWHB010000607.1:0-7283 GCA_043777915.1 Deinococcales bacterium | reverse complement strand
CATCCAACAAGCCATAGAAGGGCTATTAAGTGCGGCTGATAAGCTCGAGACTCTTCTAACACTCATCACAGACGAAACCCAACGCGAAGCCGAAGCTGCCACCGCGCTGGCTGAAATTCGGGCTGGCAAAATCCCAAGCATTGTTCTAAAGGCAGTGAATCCATGAAAAAAGCCTTACTCTTTTGCCTTTTGCCTTTCCTATTGCTTAGTTGCAATGCCGTGGTGAATCTGGCACAACCACAATTCCCAAGCGGTTCTAGCGGCTCGAGGACTGCCACAGGTTGGAACGTGGTTCTTAACTCAAGCATCAAAGGTGCAACCATTGGCACGAGTGAAGCCATTACCAGTTTCAAAAGCACAGCACCATGCCAGTACCGAAAAACAGAAGCGGGGGCAAACTTTAATTTGGTTTGCAATGCGCCAAATACGGTTAGTCTCGAGACTCGAGGCGAAATTCAAGTGCGGATTCTAAGGGCAGCACCGATTGTAGGCACTCTATGAAGCACTTTTTGCGACACGTCATCACCATTTGCATTCTGCTCAGTGTCGCAGCAATGGCAGTAAGTGAGCCTCGAGACCCAATTGGCAACCCGTTAAACCCACTCGAGCAAGCACAGGGCATTGCAAAAACAGGCAGTGACCCATACTTACTGGCAATTGTCGGAACGGTTCTGGTTTCTGTTGTAGCCCTCGTAGTTTGGGTCGTCAGAGGCAACAAAAACACGATTGATTCGATGATTCAAGGCGCAGAGAAACGAGCAATTGCCGATAGAGAAGGTGCAGAGAAACGAGCCTTAGAAGACCGCACCATGTACCGCGAAGAGCAGCAGCTACAACGAGAAAGCCATGAACGAAATATAAATGCACTTGTTGATAAGTTTGAAAGTTTAGCGAACGGTCAAGTGCGACTCGAGAAAGAAGTTCACGCACTGAGAAACAAAATCGAGAATTAGGGGGTAATAATGGAATTAACTGTAGGAGTAGATCGGGTTAGATACTTTAACAACACTAATCATGCTGACAAAGAAGCATTCCAAACGCTTTATGATAGTTATAATATCAATGTTATTCCGGATTATGTAAAAGCTAAAATTGGGGGGCAATGGTTGTTACTCGCTCGAGCAACAACCATTGGCACGGCGGATAACCAGTGGGTGACGCGAAGTATTTTAGATGGCAGTGGGGCAACTGTTGTTTCATCGCTTAGCCGGCAGCTAATCACTGATGCGATTACAGGCACAAAGACGACAGATTTTACCGTTTCGGCTGGGGCAGCACAAATCAATTTTGAGGTGCTGGCAGGCAGTGTTACGGTGAGCGGGATTGTGTACTCACCCACCACGATAACAGGCGAATTGATTAGCGGTAACGGAGATTTACTGCCAGAAATCATTTTTGACTTAGCACCGTCCTCGAGCGTCGCTCTGCGGGTGATGCGCTATGCGTAGAGCATTGAATCCTAGTGAATTTATACCGGGTGGACGCTATGAATTGCCTCGAGTAGGACAACTGGGCGGTTTGGCGATGCCGTCCGCGCCGACGCTACAAAAAATATATGGTGATTCCACACATGCCAATATATTATCTGAGATTGGCGGCGTGACTACCGACGCAATTACATTCGTACAGCGTTACGACGTAACTGCGTCAGGAGTGGGTCAACACTTATATCATCCACTGCCCCCCGTAGGTTGGTCAATTTTGAGTGGCATTTGGACAGCATATGGCTATATTGGAAGTTGTGGCAACGATTTATTTGGAGCATCCGGCGGATTGGTGCTAAATATCGATGCTTTAGGAATCGCTTACTGCACCGCAATAATAACAGTGGTGAAATTATGAAACGCTATCTTATGTCTGATGGCAGCATCTCGAGCTATCCCGATGATTGTGTAATTTTTGAGGTAGACCACCCGATACGCGCCGCCCAAGAAATAACCGAATCTGAATATCTCGAGCAAATGGAGGCTCGTAAACCGAAGCCAAAAGAGCTTGGCTACCAAGATAAACGCCGTGCTGAATACCCAGACTGGCATGAACTTGCCGATGCGATTGTCGAGGAACGCTTGGGTAGACCTGAAAAAATGCTCGAGTACATGGCAGCCGTATCCGAAGTAAAACAAAAGTACCCCAAAGAGAATTAGGAGGTGAGCCATGGGCAGAATGAAACAGTTTGGACTTATCCCTGAACCTGCCAGAATGGTTGGGGTACAAGGCAACACTCGCACTGTCCAAATCAAATGCAAAAGTACCGATTTGACAGGTGCATCGGCTCGAGCCGAATTTAGACGGACTGCGAACGGTGAGCCATTTTTGGTGTTCTCGAGTGCGCCCGTGTTACCTGAACGCACCCTGACGATTACGGTTGTCCCTGCCACGGTTTCAGTTCCCGTTCACAGCATCATCCAGTTTGTTTTGACCTCTGCTGATACTCGAGCTGTCGGTGAGTTGGCGCTCTGGAATCTCGACATCACCGACAGCTTGGGCGCAGTCAACACATATATTGTTGGTGAGGCTGTGTTCAGTGCTGAGGGGTACACCAGTGGTTAATCTCGAGGTGGTAAATAATCCTGTTGTACTCGAGATTATTGGTGAGCCGCCTGTGCTGCTCGAGGTTGTGAGCCAAAGTATCGAACTCGAGATGGTGGCTTTACAGGGTTTGGCGGGACGTGAAGGGGTTGATGGGCTTTTATCAGCATTTGAGTTTACCCAGAGTACACCTTCGGCAATCTGGACAATCAACCACAATCGCAATACAGAACCAACTTTTATCAGTGTCCAAGATGTTGTGGGTAACGGGTTAGATGGTTTTGGAATTGAACACAATGGACTCAATCAAACACGACTTCTATTCAATCCTGCCGCAGCAGGAAAAGCGAGGATATTATGAGCATCAAACGTTGGAAAGACTTAGATATGCAATCGGTAAACCGAATCCTTAACTTGCCAGCCGCCATAGCTGCGGGGCAACCAGTGACCTTTGAACAGCTTCAAAGTTTACTCGAGGGTTTGGCGTTTAAGGACAATGCAAGGGTAGCCACACAAGCTAACATCAACCTTGCCAGTCCGGGGGCAGCCATTGATGGAGTAACGATGGTTGCTAATGACCGCGTTTTGGTCAAAGCCAACACGGTACAGACCGAAAACGGCATTTACCTCTGGACTGGTGCAGCATCGGCAATGGTTCGGGCGGCTGATGCAAGCACATTTGATGAACTTGAGAGTGCAATTGTAACGATTGACGAAGGCACAGATGCGGGTAAAAGTTTTAGGCAAACGCAAGTTAATGGTGTGATTGGAACAAATAACGTAGTTTGGGCATCTTTTGGGACAGGTGCAAGCCAAGCGACTGAAACACTGTCTGGTATTGCAGAAATTGCTACGCAAGCTGAAACTGACGCGGGTACAGATGATTTACGGTTCGTGACTGCACTGAAACTCAAAACCAGCATTTGGGCGGCTCGAGGCTTTACAGTCCTATTTGGTGATGGTAGTGCAACCCAATACGATTTGTCACACACGTTAAATGCTGAGGTGCAGGTGCAAATTTACGAAGTTTCAACAGGCGATTATATTGATGCTCGAGTGCGTAAGGTTGACTTGAACACAACGCGAATCAATATGACCCCAGCACCAACCCTAAACGGGTTTCGGGCTGTTGTTTCTCGACTTGGTGCATAATGGCATCAAGTCGTGACAGGTATCCTCGAGTCCCAGCCTTTGGCACGTTGGCAGAACTCAATGCGCTTGGTTTTGGTGTTGGCAACGTTGGTGCAATCGCGTGGTGTAGCAATTGGGCTGGTGGCGCTCGGTTGGTTTTTTGGGATGGTAGCGCATGGGCGGCACTTGATACTACTGGCGGCGGCGGTTCTGGGCTAACACATCCAGAAGTCATGTCACGTATTTCTATGGGGTTTTAGATGATTCACTTAACTGCTACAAATCATGTTCTCGAGCTATTAACAAGCTCGACAAGTAACATAAAAGTTAATGCGGCATGGGCTGATTTGACTTCGGCAACTTTAGCGGGTGGCTCTAGTCAAGCAAACATCACCACAGCAACTACGACGACTATTGTTGCTGCTCCTGCTGCTGGTACTACACGGCAAATTAAAGCGTTCACCGTGAGAAACACAGGCGGCTCGAGCAACGTTTTAACCTTAAAATTCGACATTGCTGGGACTGAGTTCGAGATAATCTCTGCTACACTCGAGGCAGGCGAAACATTAGTTATGGCAGAGGGGCAGTTTTTTATTAAAACTGCTACTGGGCTTGAAAAAAATGTTTCTGGTACTGGTTTCCCAATTGGTAATCTTGCAATCAATCAGAACAACCTCGAGATAGCCTCGAGTGCTGACCCAACCCCGCCAGCCGCAGGAAAAATAATCCTGTATAGCAAGGAAATTGGCGGGAAACAGTTCCCAAAGGTAATGCCGCCTTCTGGTGTGGATTTTCCACTTCAAGCAGGATTATTTTTTAATCAGGTGAGTGTAATCCAAGCTGGCTCTGGTACAACACCATCGGTTCTGGGTTGCGTGTTGACCAATGTTGGTACAGTGGCACATCCAACGCCAGCCAGTACAAACCTGATGACTCAGACGCGGCGTTTTAACATTAACTCGGGCGCAACGGCTGGCGCACTTGCTTCCACTCGGATTGGTGTCCTCGAGTGCTGGCGTGGTAATAACACTGGTCTTGGCGGATTTTTCATTTTAGCTCGGTTTGGGGTGTCTGTTTTAGCGGCTGGCATGAGGGCATATGTCGGATTGACCGACACCGCGACCACTGCCCCAACCAACATTGACCCAACGACAGCCACGACTCCCGCTAAAATCGGCATGGCAATCAATGCAAACACAGGCAACTGGAACTTAGTGCATAACACATCAGGTGTTGCACCAACTGTGATTGCATTAGGTGCTAATTTCCCTGTTAATACGACTGATTTGCTCGAGATGGTTCTGTTTGCCAAACCGAACGATTCATCTGTGACGTACAGGATTAAAAACCTAACCACTGGTAACGAGGTAAGTGGCACACTCTCGAGCAATTTACCAGCAAGTACAGCGTTCATGGGACGCACCGCATGGGCAACTAACAATGCAACTGCTGCTGCGGTTCAAATTGATATTTCTCGGTTTGGTCTCGAAACTGATTTCTAAACCCAACCCTAAACAGTTATCCCCTCGAGAACACACTCGAGGGGATATTTTTTGTTATTGGAAAAGGCAAAGCCCCCAAATTGGGGGCTTCTTTTATTCTATTTCTTTAACGCTCCGCTCGAGCAAATAACCTCTAAACCATCCCCAAACCTCACCAACACATTGCCGATGCTGCCAGCCCGAGGCACAACCAAGACTGTGCAAACTGTGCCACGGCGATCGAGGAGACCATCTCGAGACTGGTAAAGGTATTGGTGTCCAGTCTCGAGCCAACGGTATTTAGCCATTGCTGCCCTCTACTGCATCGTTATTACTTTGAGTTGCAGAGTCTTTTAAGAGTTCTGCATACTTCCATGCTCGAGACGTTTTTTTTCGGTTAGTCGCAGATGCCCAATTGTGTAATGCTTGACCATACGATCTTCGGTTTTCGTAAGTGTCGTTTTCGAGCATAATCTTTTGTTTCTGCTGTGCAATATCTTGTTCTATAACGCCATTGTCTGCAATGAAAACACCGTAAAATGGGTAGCCGTCAAGTAGCATGATTGCCGCCTAACCAACTCGGATTTTCGTCAATCAGTTCGACGGCTCGAGCCAGTAGCGTTCGCAAGGTTGGTAAATCCTCAGTGTCCTGAATCAATCCAGTTAAATGCCTACAATCATCATCTCGAGCGAACGTCTGGGCAGCACGAATGTTTTCTTCGTCAACTGATTGAATAAACAAATCATCGTTATTTACAGTGAATCGTACATAGCCATTACCCAAATAATATGCGGTTTCATAAACGGCTGTTTGCACAATTTGATGCAGAATCCTTGTGTGTTCAATTTCAGCATGAATTTTGTCCAGTAAATCCTCGAGTTCTAAATGCACTATTCGTTCAAGCGCCGCATCCGAGACAATCACCGTTTTGAATTGCTGTTCCTTAAGTAAAGCCTTCTCGAGAGCGGTTTTGGCAAACATAATTTTGGGTTGTGGTTGCTCGCTTACTTTTTCCTGTTTTTGTTCGTAACCACGGTACACGGTGCATTTAAGAGTTGCTTCAACATGAATAATCGCAATAGTTTGTTTGGCTGGTTTGTCAGACTTCACAAGCCCATTTATCCATTCACCTGCGTTGTATTGTGAAGCAGTTAGATCATACCAACCATCCCTATGCACAATTTTTACTGCCTTAAACTTTTTTTCGAGGTCAAGCGCGAGCTTATCAATCGCGGCTTGCTGTAAAACTCGAGCTTGGTCATTGTCCAAAAAGGTGCTGGTGTCACCAAATAAATCTTCGAGAATTTCCCCTTTATATTGCTCGAGCGGAAAGATAGCGTCTCTAACTTTCAAATCATCTGCCAGCATGTGATAAGAAATCGTGTTAATACTGACACTGCCATCTTTCTTGGTGTTCTTAGCAATGTATTCGCTTTGGCGTTCGGGGCTGCCCTTGGTGAACTCCTGCGCCTGCCCTAGAGTAATTTTATCGGCTCTTAGCAGTGCTTTGACTTCTGGCACTAGGCGTTTTGCCAAGCCCACGCGCTGGCGCACAATACCAAGACTCTTACCTGTTTTGCTTGCCAATCCCTCGAGGGTACTACCGGCATCAAGGGCAGCCGCGAAGCCCTCAGCTTCCTCGAGTGGGTGCATGTCGGCTCGTTGGACGTTTTCAGCAATTGCAAGCTCGAGTAGTTCTTGGTCAGTGAGGGCTTCAACTCGAACGGGCATTAGGTATTCGGGTGTGAGTTTGCCCTGTTCGATGAGCCATGCCGTGGCGCGGTAGCGGCGTTCGCCCGCAGCCAATTCGTATCTGTTGCCCACTGCTCGAGCAACAAGGTTTTGAATGATGCCTTTTTTCTGGATGGATACTGCCAGTTCCTCGAGTTTGGCTTGGTCAAAGTGCTTGCGTGGGTTTAAGGGGCTGGCAAACAGGTTTTTGAATGGGATGAGTTGGGCTGTGGTGTTGTTGATTGGTGCATCGGTTTCTGGGATTGGCTCGAGCGCTGTGGGTTCAACAGGCTCGAGCGGTTTGACAACTGGTTTTACAACATCATCAAAAAGCCGAATGCCATTAAATTCAAATACACCGAGTTTCTGAATTGTGTCGCTGTAATCAAGGACAACTCGAGTACCAATAA
>JAYWHB010000606.1:0-7291 GCA_043777915.1 Deinococcales bacterium | reverse complement strand
TTAAGAAGTAACGTCGTTGGTCAATCAGTAACTTTTTGCCCTCGAGCCGCATAAATTGCCAAGTTTCACCAGTGGTCACGCAGCCATAAATGACATCTAAGGTTTTGCCGTGGCGCTGATTAAAATGTTGTACCCCAAGCAATTGAGCCGCACATTGGTCAATACCTAAGTCCATGTCTTGTTTCTTTGCTTCAGCCACACAAAAAATTGGACTGTCCAGCACAGGTGTATTGACCATATTCACAAATAGATAATCACATTCCCCAACCAATTTGGCATTGACATCGCCCTCGAGTCTTTCCCCAGAAAAAAGGGTCAGGCGGTCAGCGTTTAGCTCGAGCATGGCAAGTAAGACGGGCATGATGATAATTTCTGAACGGGCTTTTTCACTCCGCAATGGCACACCACGGACATTCAGCCGTTCACGCAAAGTACGAGGTATAGCAATCGGTAATACACCCTCAAACACTGCACCATCACGAACCTGTAAGCCAAATTGTTCTTTCAGGTGGTCTATTGTAAAATCAGTGTATGCCATGAGCGTAATTCTAGCACCTCTTGCCGAAATACCAAACAGGTGATACACTCCTGCGGCTACCGCAGCAAGTGGGGATAGCCGAAGTGGCGGAATGGTAGACGCACCCGACTCAAAATCGGACGGGAAACCGTGGGGGTTCGAGTCCCCCCTTCGGCACCAAAGGAACTTATGACGATTATTTTTTGGATACTTTTACTAATTTTTGTGCTGGTTGCCGCCAGTTTAATTTACTTTGTGCTGCTTCAAGAACCCAAACAAGGTGGCTTAACTTCGACAATGGGTGGTGGTGGCGCATCGGACTTTATGAGTGGACGTGGCGCTTCGGGCGGTCTTGTGACCTTAACCGTGTATGGCGGAGCAGCTTTTATTTTGCTGGCAATTGCACTGAATCTAATTCGTTTATAACACACTGAACTTGCAATACAACAGGGTCTCGAATTTCCCCGAGACCCCTTTTTTGTGTCAAGGCTGTGTCAACAAATGCGTTTTTGCGCGTCATATACGTTAAAATGGCTTAAGCCAAATGGCTTGACGTTGGTTACTTTGCCTGATATGTTTAGACGGTTAGCACAACTCTAAGCATTTGCTATGAGACCCAAAATACTCGAGACGAGGCTTTTGGTAACGGCTACACCTTTAGGAGGATGGCATGAAGAAAGCATTGGTAGCAATAGCTGCATTGGCGTTTGGCAGCAGCGCCGCAGCACAGACGTTTGTGTACCCGGCAAAATGGAGTACAAACGCGCCCGCAGAAGTCAAACGTGGTGGAACATACCGTGGTTCAGCGATTTCGGATTACAAAACCCTAAATCCGTTTACAACCGCCGAAGCAGGTAATATCCCAGAAACCATTACCGCCGAAGCTGGAATGTTTAAGTTTGACCCAACCACTGGCGATTATATTCCATACATGGCAGCATCCTATACAGTCTCGTCAGACAAATTGGTTTGGACAATGAATCTGCGTAAAGGTATGAAGTGGTCAGATGGTAAAGCAATTGTTGCTGATGACTTTATCACAACCTTCAAAATCACTTCCGATGAAGATGTTGGTGACAACGGTTACGACAGCTTTTTTATTGATGAGAAGCCAATTGTCATTGAAAAAGTGGATAACGATACAATTCGTGCCAAGTTTCCTAAAGTTGCAGCCGATGCTATTGAAATTTTAGCCTACGACCCGTTCCCTAACCATATTTTTGCTCCTGTCTATGCTAGTAAGGGTGCAGCCGGTATCAAGGCAATGTGGACACTCTCTACGCCTGCTGCACAGATTGTGCAAAGTGGTGCTTGGAAATTTGCTTCCTATCGCCCTGGTGAACGTGCAACGTTTGAACGCAATGAGTTTTACGGCGAATGGAATAAAGACTCGGCTGGCGGCGCTTTGCCCTATGCCGAAGGTCGCACCGTTTCGATTGTTGGTAATACTGCTGCTCAAGTTGCAGCCTACCTTGCTGGTTCACTTGATGTTTTTGGTCCAGCCAATGCCGACCAACTCTCACAAGTCAAAAAAGCCATTGATGGTGGCGGCTTGAAAGCTGTCTTGCGCCCAAATATTGGTGCAGCCGCTTCGAGTAGCTGGATTGTCTTTAACTGGAATCGTAAAGCCGACCCATTCAAGCAAAAACTCTTCCGTGATGCAAACTTCCGTCGTGCCATGAGCCACTTGTCTAACCGTGCAGCCATGGTTGATATTGTTTTTGGTAGCTTGGCGCAACCCGCCTACACCAGTGTCTACTTACCGTTCACAGCTTGGGTTTCTGGCACAGCCAAAAAGTACGATTACAACCTTGAAGCTGCTAAGGGCTTGCTTGAAAAAGTTGGCTTTAGCAAGAAGAATTCTGAAGGCTACTTGGTCAACCGTGAAGGCAAAGTCCTCGAGTTTGACATCACCACCAATGCTGGTAACATTCAGCGCGAACAAATGGCAAAAATCTTTGCCGATGGTGCAAAACTAGCTGGTGTAAAAGTCAACTTTAAGCCAATTGACTTCAATACCCTTGTTGCCCAATTGCTTGAGGATGGCGACAACCGTAAATTTGATGCCCTACTCCTCGGCTTGTCCGGCGGCGGTGTCATTTACCCAATGGGCAGCAATGTTGTGCCTTGCGGTACAAATCTTCACGCCTTTAACAAGAGTGGCAAGTGCCTCGAGCCTTGGGAAACCCAAGCAACCGCTTTGTTCTCACGTGGTCAACAAGAACTTGACTTTGGTAAGCGTGTTGCGATTGCCAAGCAAATTCAAGATGTTGAATCGCAATATCAAGCATGGGTTTACTTGGTCTCACCAAACACCCACGCTTCTTGGACTGCTCGCACTCGTGGTGAATACCCAACCGCGATCCAAAATTCAGTCAATGGAACTCGAGAAATCTCAATGACTTGGATTGTACAATAATCTAGTTTTGTAAATCCGTGGGGCGGGAGTTTTTCCGCCCCTAAACCCTACCTAAAAAGAGAGAAAAATATGCTCGGATTTATTTTGCGTCGCTTCCTCAACCTGATTCCAGTTTTTATTGGGGCAACGATGCTGACATTTTTGGTGATTCAAGCTGCACCGGGCGATTTTTTAGATACCCGTAGGCTTGATACCCGCACCACCCCAGCCACCATCGAACGGCTCGAGCGGCAGTTTGGCTTGGACAAATCTTTGCCCGAACAGTACGGTTTGTGGTTGTTCAATTTTATGAAAGGCGATTTGGGAATTTCGTTTGATAGCAACGTACCTGTCTGGGAACTGATCGCTCCAAAAATTGGTAATAGCGCCTTATTGGTTTTTGGTGAAATTATTTTGTTGTATTTAATTGCTGTACCCATCGGTATTTATGGCGCAATACGACAGTATTCGCTGGGCGATAAAGTGGTCAGTTTGGTGTCATACTTTTTTATTGGTTTTCCATCTTTTTTTCTGGCACTGCTGATTATTTTTGCACTAGTCACCTTTAAGCTACAAACAGGAAGTTTGTTGCTACCAGTTGGGGGTATGACTTCAGAAAATTATGACAGCCTGAGTTTTGTTGGGCGTATTCTCGATGTCGCTTGGCACGCCCTCGCCCCAATGTTAGCCCTTTTAATTGGTGATATCGCGGGTCTTTCGCGTACCTTTCGCGCTCAGATGCTCGAGTTTTTAAGCCAAGATTTTGTGCGGACGGCTCGAGCCAAAGGTTTGCCTGAGCGCAGTGTGATTTATAAGCACACCCTGCGAAATGCCTTGACTCCGTTTATCGCGGGCATTGGTAGTTTGCTGCCAGCTATTCTATCGGGGGCTGGTTTTATCGAAGTTGTTTTTAATTGGCCCGGTCTAACCCCAGTTTTTTTAGATGCGCTTAATTCCCAAGATATTTATGTCAACCTGAGCATTGGCGCGGTTTCGCTGGTGTTGCTGGTAATCGGCAACTTAACCTCGGATTTTTTACTGGCTGCCGTTGACCCAAGGATTCGGTATTTTTGATGAGTGCAACTTCTGTCAGTATTGATGCGGTGCAAGGAATGTCCTCGAGTTCTAAGTCGCGCTCACAAGTGGTTTGGGAGCAATTCCGTAAGCACCAATTCGCGGTTTTTGGGGCGATTATTTTGGGGGCTTTATATATTGGAGCTATTTTTGCACCATTTATTAGCCCTTACGGTTTAAGTGAATACAGCACCACCAATATCACTAAGTTTCAGCCGCCCGTTTTTGTGCGTTTTTTTGATGAAAATGGTGGACTGACTGCACCTTTTGTGTATGCCAGTAAACGGATTAACGATCCTGTGTCTTTTCAGCAGGTTTTTAGCGAAGACAAAACCATCAAATGCCCAGTCAAGTTTTTTCATAACCGTCCAGACCAACCCTACAAATTGTTTTTTATCATCCCAATGACGGTGCGTTTATTTGGGGTAGAGCAACCGTGTAATATCTTTTTATTGGGTGCAGATTTGTATGGGCGTGATTTATTCACACGCCTTTGGTATGGGGCTGGGATTTCTTTAACCATCGGCATTTTTGCTGTGACACTTTCAACCATTCTTGGGCTGGTCTTTGGTGGTTTGGCTGGTTACTACGGTGGTTGGGTTGACAATGTGGTGATGCGGGCAGTCGAGATTGTTGGAGCGATTCCTCAGCTTTTTTTACTGCTGACCATGACCGCCCTTTTGCCTCAATCTTTAGACCCACTTTTGGTTTTTTATGGCATCATCTTTTTTCTTGGGGCGGTCAGTTGGGGCGGTATAGCCCGAACAATCCGCTCACAAACCAGTGCCTTGCGAGAATCAGATATGGTACAAGCCGCCACAGGGTTAGGTGCAAAAGAGTCTAGGATTATTGGTGTGCATATGCTGCCAGTCACGTTTTCGCTTTTAATTGTTGGATTGTCGCTTGGTATTCCAGGAGCAATTTTGGCGGAATCGGGTTTATCATTCTTAGGGCGTGGTATCCGCGAACCACTCTCGAGTTGGGGTTCGTTAATTGCCCAAGCCCAAGAAGGTTCGTTCTCGAGTATCACAGACCGCCCTTGGGTCTTAATTCCGGGATTCTTTATTGTCTTGGCAGTTTTGTGTTGGCAGTTCTTAGGTGACGGTCTACGTGACGCACTTGACCCACGCAAGCGCCAATAAAGTAAGCGCTAAAAGCTGACCTCTCGAGTAACACCAAAGCACCTATAATGTTATAATCGCTACATTCTTTTTGGAGGACTCTATCTATGGCACATATTTCCAGCAGCGAAACGCTGGTCGAGGTCAACAACCTCAAGACCTATTTTTACACCGACGAAGGCACTGTTAAAAGTGTTGACGGTGTAACGTTCCATATTCAAAAAGGCGAGACCTTGGCGGTGGTTGGTGAGTCTGGCAGTGGCAAAAGTGTCACCAGCCTGAGCATCATGCGCCTTATCCCTAGCCCTCCGGGTAAAATTGTGGATGGCACAGTGATTTTTCGTGGTCGGGATGGGGTAGCCAAAGACTTAACCAAGGTTTCTGAAGCCGAGATGCGAAAAATTCGTGGCAACGAAGTCTCGATGATTTTCCAAGAACCAATGACCAGCTTAAACCCTGTCTATACGGTCGGCGACCAAATTGCTGAAGCGGTGGTGTTGCACCAAGGCAAAACCAAAAAAGAAGCCATGGAAGTTGCCATTACCATGCTCGAGTTGGTCGGTATTCCAGAGCCGCGCCGTCGGGTCACGAATTATCCGCATCAGATGTCGGGTGGTATGCGCCAACGGGTGATGATTGCGATGGCATTAAGTTGCAATCCAGCCCTGTTAATCGCTGATGAGCCAACCACAGCTTTAGATGTCACCATTCAAGCCCAAATTCTTGATTTGATGCGTAAGTTACAGCGCGAAATCGGCATGAGTATTTTGTTTATCACCCATAATCTTGGGGTGGTGGCAGAAATGGCAGACCGTGTGGTGGTGATGTATGGTGGGCGAGTGGTCGAAGAAGGCGATGTGGTCGAGATTTTCAAACGCCCTAAGCATCCGTACACGATGGGCTTGCTGCACAGCATTCCACGGGTAGACCATGCGATTATGGATCAAAAGCGACTCGAGGCGATTCCGGGTAACGTGCCAAACCCCTTATATTTACCCAGTGGTTGTGCCTTTCATCCTCGTTGTAAATTTGCCATAGATGCTTGTAAAGAAGCCATTCCTGCACTCGAGGACACCGGTACTGGACACATGAGTCGTTGTATCCGTTGGAAGGAGCTTTAAGATGACCGCACCAGTATTAGAAAAAAATCCTTCGAGCGCCACCCAAGAAATGCCTTTGCTCGAGGTCAATAACTTAGTTAAATACTTTCCGATTCGCGGCGGTTTACTCTCGAGGGTTGTCGCCAATGTAAAAGCGGTTTCTGACATTAGTTTTAAGATTGCCAAAGGCGAAGTGCTTGGTTTGGTGGGCGAATCTGGTTCAGGTAAAACCACAGCCGGACGGGCTTTATTGCGTTTAATTGAACCGACTTCGGGCGAAGTTAAATTTAATGGCGTGGACGTGGTGAAGTTATCCAAAACCGAGATGCGCGAGTACCGCAAGCAAATGCAGATTATTTTCCAAGACCCCTTTGCCAGCCTTAACCCACGCATGACTGTTGGTGACATCATCGGTGAGGCACTGCTGATTCATAACTTGGCTAAAGGACAGGCTCGAGTTGACCGCGTAGCCGACCTGTTGCGCCGTGTCGGGCTAAGCCCAGACCATATGCGCCGTTACCCACATGAATTTAGTGGTGGTCAACGTCAACGTATTGGTATTGCTCGAGCTTTGGCAGTAGACCCCAAGTTTATTGTGGCAGACGAACCCGTATCAGCGCTTGACGTTTCGATTCAAGCCCAAGTGGTCAATCTGCTCGAGGATTTGCAGCGCGACCTTGATTTAACCGTGCTGTTTATTGCCCATGACCTTGGTGTGGTTGAGTATATCTGTGACCGCGTAGCCGTGATGTACCTTGGTAAAATCATGGAAGTTGCGCCAAGCCGCGAGTTGTACACCAATCCTAAGCATCCGTACACCGAAGCGCTCTTAAGTGCTGCACCAATTCCAGACCCAACCATTAAACGCGAACGGATTATTCTCGAGGGCGATATTCCTTCGCCGATTAACCCGCCAAGTGGTTGTGTGTTTCGCACCCGTTGCCGTTACAAGATTACCGAATGCGAACACACCGTCCCAGAATTAAAAGAAGTTGCTCCGGGGCATTTCAAAGCCTGTATCCGTGATGATGTTTTATAAAGTTTAGAATACAAAAAACCACTCGTTGTGAGTGGTTTTTTT
>JAYWHB010000605.1:0-2639 GCA_043777915.1 Deinococcales bacterium | reverse complement strand
ACCCTGATCCACGCGCATTCGACGAAGGTCAAGTGGCTCGTTTCAAAAAGGCATACCCCGGAATTAACGTTACTCACAACACTGTGGACCACGAAGGTTTCAAGACCGCCATTCGTACCTACTTGGCTTCTGATAATCCACCAGACGTGCTGACATGGTTTGCTGGCAACCGTATGCGGGCTTTTTCGGAACGTGGCTTAGCTGCCGATATCGGCGATGTTTGGACCAAGAATGGTTTCACCAAGTCCTTTCCAAAAGGTATGCAGGAACTTTCTAAATCCAATGGCAAGTTTGTCTTTGTACCAACCAATTATTACTGGTGGGCTGTTTACTACCGCAAAGACTTGTTTGCTAAACTTGGCTTAAAAGAAGCCCAAACTTGGACACAAATGCTGTCCCTTTGCGATAAGCTCAATGCGGCTGGCGTAACACCAATGGTAACGGGCAGCAAGTTCTTGTGGCCCTTGGGCGGTTGGTTTGATTTCCTCAATATGCGCGTCAACGGACCAAAATTCCACTTTGATGTGACCGATGGTAAAATTCCTTACACTGATGCTCGAGTTCGCAAAGTCTTTACTTACTGGAAGCAAATGTTAGACAAGAAATGCTTCAACTCCGATAGCGCCAGCTTAGATTGGCACGAAGCGGCGGCTTTAATGTCTGCCAGCGAACCAAAAGGCGCAATGTTCCTCATGGGCGACTTCCTTCGTGACCAATGGAAAGACGGCAACGAAAAAACCCAACTCGATTTCTTTAGATTCCCAATCATTGATCCTAAGCAACAAGTTGGCGAAGAAGCCCCAACTGATGGTTACTTCATCCCAGCCCAAGCACCAAACATGGAAAACGCCAAGTTATTCCTCGGCTACATTGCCAGCAAAGAAAACATGGAATTGGGTGTCAAAGACCTTGGTCGTCTTGCCCCACGTTCCGATGTGGACACTAGCTTGTATGCTTCCAAACCACAAATTGCCAAAGCCCAAAACACGATCATCAACAAGGCTGACGCAATTGCCCAATTCTACGACCGTGACACTGACCCAGAAATGGCAACCATTGGCATGAAAGGCTTCCAAGAATTTATGTCAAATCCAAGCAGCATTGACAATATCTTGAAGCGCTTAGAAGCTGCTCGAGTTCGTATTTTCAAATAAACTCGCTTTGTGTAAAATGCCCCGCCCTCAGATTCGGGGGCGGGTTTTACATTGCTTACTTACCAACGGTAATCTTGGACTTTGCACCTCGAGTTGGGTGTAAACTACAAATCATTCAAACTCGAGAAGGAGGATTTCATGGTGCAAGCACCTGTGCGGACGGTCAATCGGCAGCAACGCGCCCAACGTCAATTTTTGAACATTCTTTCATTTTTAGCCGTTCCATTAGGGTTGTATATTGTCTGGGTAATCTATCCGACTTTTCAAACACTACTTCTTTCCACCACAGATTGGGATGGACTTTCAAAGACATGGAACTCGGTGGGTTTAGAAAATTTTCAGCGCTTACTCGGCGAAGAGCCGTTTCAAAAATCAATCCGTAACAATATCCTCTGGATACTTGTTTTTATTACCATTCCACCTGCGGCTGGGCTTGGTTTAGCGATGGTCTTAAACACTGATGTTAAATTTGATCGTTTCCTCAAAGTTGCTTATTACTTGCCACTCGTGCTTGCCACAGTCGTGACCGCCTTAGTTTGGGCGCAAGGCATTTACAATCCACGTTCTGGTTTACTTAATACTTTCTTAGCCCTGTTTATTGGCGATGAGGCTTATAAAATTCAGTGGCTAGGCGACCCGAATCTTGCTATTTTTAGTGTGATTGGCGCAGCCGTTTGGCGACAAGTTGGTTATGTGATGATTTTGTATTTAGCTGGGCTAAAAACCGTAGACCAAGAAGTTCTCGAGGCAGCTAAAATGGATGGGGCAGAAGGCTGGACACTGTTTCGCTATATGGTCTTTCCAATGCTTGCTCCGGTTACCACAATTGTCGTGGTCATCAGCGTTATAGACAGCTTACGCTCGTTTGATATGGTCAACATCATGACCCGTGGCAACCCATTTGACTCGAGTAACGTGCTGGCAAATTACATGTACCTCAGTTTTGAAGATTACCGCATGGGATATGCCGCCAGTATTGCTGTGGTGCTGTTTGGCATCAGTCTGATCTTTATTTTCTTGTACTTACGTGAAGTCATGAAACAGGAGGAAAGCTAATGAGTGCAATTACGAAAAACATTCCGACGACGGGCTTAAGAAAAGAAAAGAAAAGAGGCGTTCATCCTATTATTCTGACCATCGTTTGGATTGGTGCGTTTATCTGGCTGATTCCAATTGTTGGTTCGATTCTGACCAGTTTACGCGGCTTTGATGACTTTAATGAAAGGGGGTTCTGGAGCATCCCCGAACGGATTTCCTTAGACAATTATGTGAAGGCTTGGGGCAAAATGGGCATAGACAAATACCTATTAAACAGTTTTATTGTCACCATTCCGTCCCTAATTGGCTGCATTATGCTTGCCAGCATGTGCGCTTACGCCTTGGTACGTTTTCAATTTAAGTTAGCCAAACCCTTGTACTATATGTTTGTAGCGGGTTTGCTGCTGCCTTTTCAAATGCTGCTGCTGCCAGTTTTTAAGCTGACCA
>JAYWHB010000604.1:0-2647 GCA_043777915.1 Deinococcales bacterium | reverse complement strand
GTGGCGAAACGAACACCTGGTTTTGTTGGAGCAGACTTGGAGAACCTCCTAAATGAATCGGCACTCCTAGCGGCTCGAGGTGGCAGACGTAAAATCACAATGCGTGATATTGATGAAGCGGCTGACCGAGTGGTGATGGGAGCAGCGAGAAAATCTCGAGTGATTCTACTCGAGGATAAGTTGATTACCGCGTATCATGAAGTTGGACATGCGATTGCAGCACATTTATTGCCACTTTCAGACAGGGTACATAAACTGACCATTGTGCCTCGAGGTGGAGCGGCTGGGTATATGATGCCATTACCAAGCGAAACTCAGCATTATGGCAAGAATCGGCTTTTAGATAGAATCGGTGTGGCATTGGCAGGTCGGGCAGCCGAAGAACTACAATTTGCCGAAATCACGACTGGCGCACAAAATGATTTTCAGCAAGCCACACGAATCGCTCGGCGGATGGCAGCCGAATGGGGCATGTCCGACCAACTTGGACATGTGGCACTGATTGAAGCCACCCAGAATTTCTTGGGGAATGCCAGTGAAAGCCGTTCCTACAGCGAAGAAACCGCCCAAGCCATAGATGCCGAAGTCAAAAGCATCATCGAAGTACAGTATGTTCGGGTCAAGCACCTACTCGAGCAGAACCGCAATGCGATGGATAGGGTGGTGGGGGTGTTACTCGAGCGTGAAACCTTGAACGGTGAGGAATTCGCCACGGTTTTTGACGGCGGCTTGCTGTCCGAAGAACCTGAAGTCAAGCCTAATCTCGAGCCAAGTTTTATGCCGCCGAGTGTGCAGCCAAAAACCAAACCGAGTGGGGCTTAAATTGATTTTAACAGTAGTTCGGTAGTTTTCTGATTTTTCGTGTCAGTGACGCATTTGATGTTCGTAGGGACGAACCCCTGTGTTCGTCCTCTTGACCATAAACGCGCACCTGTCGGGCATGGTCGCCTGTAGGACAGTATAATTTGAATTTCCTCTAAGAATTTACTATTGATTTTAAGGCAACAGCAATTAAACTCGAGTTGGCTTGTAGAAGTTGTGCTGGACTCAATTTTTTCTCTAAAGCATCACGCAGTAACACCGCATGTTCACGCCCAATGCTGCGTTTAACACCACAATCGCCAATCGGACGAGCAAGGCGCACCAAGGTTTCTTTGTATTCCATGCCCAAACCAACTCGGGCTGTTAGTTCGTAGAGTGTCCAGAACCACAAGTAATCTTCTCTAGGAGCTTGGCTGGCGCGTAAGACCGTAGCATATTGGCGTTGGGACAACAAATCTTCAATTTCGGCAAGGGCGTACAACCCATGATGCCAAGCTGGAATCATTTCTAATGGTGGCAGTGATGGCACAGGCTGACCCAAGAAACGGGCTAAACGCACCCGCCAAATCATCATCGCGGGTGCATCAAAACGTTGTGCCAAGGCAAGGGCTTGTTCAAGTTGCCCAAGCATGGTGTGGCACAAAACGCTGTTTTCGGCAGCGATATTCTCGAGTTCACGGTCATCGGCTCGTTTTGCCAGCAGCAAGGCTCGTTTGAATCGTTCTAAAGCCTCTTCAACATCATCTTCTAAGGTCAGGATGACACCAGTGTTATTGAGGCTAAAGACTTGGAGTTCTAAATGCCCGACTCGAGCCGCCTCCTCAGAAATTTCGGCATGGACTTCTAAAGCCCGTGACCATTGGCGTTTGCCACCGTAAGCATTGGCTTCTAAGCGGCGCAGTTGCAAGTAACGCAATAAATCGGTCTCACGGCTGAGGCGGCTTTGGGTGGCTTTGGTCAGTAATAAGGTACGGTTATACTGCCCTAACGTTAAAGCAATCTGACCCAGAAGCAGCAACGCATCCACCTCGAGTTCAAGGTCATGCCCTTTGAGGTTTGCCCAAGCCATTAAGGCATGGTGTCTGGCAGTGGCAATATCGGACATCGCCAGCGCCACCCGAGCGCGAGCCAGCAGCACCTCTGCCCCAGAAGCTCGAGAAAGCACCTCTAAAGCCCGTATGGGTTCGCCCCTTGCCGTGAGCAGTTCGGCAAGTCGCAGTCTGGCTTTGGCTTCAAGGTTGCTGTCGGCGTGGTACAAGACTTCGCGGTAATGGCGTTCGGCTTCGGCAATATGCCCAGTGGCTCGCAAGGCTTCGGCAAGTCCTAAGGTGGCTCGAGCGCGTAACTGACTGCCCTCAGAACTGGTCAAGTGCATGGCGGACTCGAGGGCTGCTCTAAAACCACGTTCGGCAAGGGCATAATGCAGGTTCTTCAAGGCACTTTCGCCGCCGCGCACCCCAAGTTCAAGGGCTTTTTGATAATGCTGGGCAATCGCATGATGCTCGGCTAATTCGACATCTGAGGCACGTAAAACCAAGCACTCGGCAGCTTTGGCATGGAGTTGTTTGGCAGTTAGTACACTTAAATCCGAACGCAATTTAGCCGCGTATTCGGGGTGGGTAAAACGGTAGCCATTGCCCCTGGTCCCAGCAATCTCGAGTAGCACCCGCGCCCGCATCATGTCTTCAAGCGCACCGATGGCGAGGTCATCGTCCCAGCCAAGTAATTTTCGGGCATCCTCATAATCAAAACGAGTGCCAAGCACGGCAGCAGCTTGGGCAAACAGCAGCGCCGTCCCCGTTAATTGCTCTAAGCGTTTCTCGAG
>JAYWHB010000603.1:0-2648 GCA_043777915.1 Deinococcales bacterium | reverse complement strand
TTTTTCTTTGCCGATTTCAAGTATAATATCTTTACCATCTTTGCTGACCGTACCAACGAGGTTTTTGACATCTTCATAAGGTACAGCTACCCAAAGATTGACCTTGGCTAAGGCTGGTAATCTGGCTCTATCAGCAATTAAGGTCAAGGTTTTTTTAGCAATTACCCCTGTGGCATGTTTGACTTTTAAGTCTAGACCAACCACATCTATGCGGCTGGCATCGGGTAAGTTAGGCACGTTTGGCAACGGTTGAAGTGGCGCTGCGAACGCCAAACCCAACAATAAAAACCAGACGAGAAAAAACCTCATGGGTTAATCTATCAAGTTTTTTACCCGAGAACGGTGGGAATAGTCCTAATGAGTCTTAATCATTGGCGTTAAAAACAGTTATTCATCCCGAGCGGTCAAATCGGTTACTCGTCCATGTACCGATGTGATTACTCGTCCCAAGCAGCAATCCGAAGCCTTGCCCGTTCTGCTCGTTTAGAATCGCCTAGAGCTTCATAAATTCCAGACAATTCCGTCCAAGCCTGCTCTGCATAATTTTCGTGTTGGGTGGCAAGGTGAGCGTACCAAGCAGCCCGACGCAAATCCTGATTAGTTTGAGCAAAACGCGATGCCTCGAGTAGCAAACTGAGGTGTGTGGCATGGAGCATTTCGCGTTTATCCTCGCACCAGTCAGAATCACAGCCAGCCATATATGAGCCACCATATAATTGAATGGCTTGTGAAAAAGTCGCCTCGTCTGGAACAAGCTCACACTGACGCACCAAGCCTTGGTACTGGGTGACATCAAATTCAATCTCGAGATTGGTTTTTAGGTAATAGCGCCGATTTTTGGTAAAAACCACATCTTCATCTAAGGTTTTACGCAGACGGTGCAAGGTGGTATGAAAAACACTGGCGGCTCGAGATTCGTCCTTATCGCGCCATAAGGCTTCGGCAGCTTCCCAAGTGGTCACGCCATTGGGTCGCTCGAGTAAATAAAAAAAGAATTCGGCGGCTTTTTTAGAAGCCCAAGCCACTTCTACACCTTTGTAGACAACGTTAATGCCACCAAGGGCTTTGGCTTCTATGGCTAAACCCGAGCTAATAACGTTTGCAGACGGGCGCGACAAAGCCGCCCGTTTTACGCGAACATCTACCGCCTCGAGAATTTCAGAAGGCGTAAAGGGTTTGAGTAAATAATCATCTGCACCAACATTCATTCCAGCCCGCATATCTGGGCGTTCGCTTAAAGCAGTTACAAAAATAAACGGTGTAGTTTGCAAATGCGGCATTTCCCGCACTTTTTTACAAAATTCTAGCCCAGTCATGATGGGCATTGAAATATCAGAAATAATCACATCTGGCACAAAATTCTCGAGTTTCGCAAGAGCTTCCAAAGGTTTTTGAAAACTGGTCACGCTATGTCCACCACGTTCGAGGATGGTGACAATCAGACGCAGCAAAGAGGCTTCGTCATCAAGTACCAAAATGTTTGCCATAGGCATAGTCTACCAAGTTTCAGGCTTGCCGTGTGGCGTGACGTGTTGCGAATCTCAGGCGTGACGTGTGGCGAGGGTACGGGCAGTCTCGAGAATTTCGGTCACTGCCAATCGGTTTGGGGCATTTTCTAAACTTAGAGCAAGTTGCTCTAAGCCCTTTTTTGCGTGTTGGTCTGCAATTTCTTGGGCGTAATCAACACAATTGTACTTCTCCATCAGGCTTAGGATTTGCTTGACTTGTTCCTCAGTTTTGGCTTCGCGTGGCTGCTCGAGAATCGCCACAATGTTTAAGCGCTCTGTGACCGAAGCCACTTCAAGTAAACGTATCAGCATTAAAGTGCGTTTGCCTTCAAAAATATCTCCAGCGATTTCTTTGCCATACACTGCAAAATCAGCCGTTAAATTCAGGACATCATCTCTAATCTGGAAAGCAATTCCCAAATCCAAGCCAGCCTCGAGTAAACCCGCATCTGGCTCGACTCCAGCCGCCAAAGCTCCCAATTGCAACGGCGCAACCACCGTATAAAAAGCAGTTTTTAGGCGCACCAACTGCAAGTAGTCTTCTACACCCATATCCCAAGTTTTATTTTGCACCCAAGACAAATCTATGTGCTGCCCTTCGGCGGTACGGTGAATCATGGTTAAAAATGTTTCAAAGGCTTGGGGTACGGCTGCCTGATGCACCACTTGCCACATATAGACATGCAGCGCGTCGCCCGTGTTAAGCGCCAGTGGCATCCCATGTATTCGGTGCAGTGCTGGCTGTCCACGCCGTTCATCTGAATCATCTTCGATGTCGTCATGAATTAAAACCCAGTTCTGGAATAACTCGAGACCCGCTGCCAACGGCAAGGCTCTTTCAAACGAACCGCCATGCGCCACACAGGACGCAATTAAAATTTTAGAGCGAATCATTTTGCCGCCGCGCCAAGGATAATCGCGCATCATGCTGTACAGCGCAGCAATTTCAGGTGTGGCATGAGCTTTAGGCAGCACAGAATCTAAAAAGTCAAGAATTAAATTGGGTAAAGAAGACACGCCAACACTTTATTACAGCCAGCCTTAAGAAAAACAGGCTCGAGTTACCTTTGCTACATTCGCTCGAGATAAAAAGCACTTGGTTCAACTGGTAGACTCTGCGGCAACCATTCCTCGAGCGAC
>JAYWHB010000602.1:0-2651 GCA_043777915.1 Deinococcales bacterium | reverse complement strand
ATAAAGACCAGACTTTTGCGAATGTGCATATTAACGGCACAAAAAATGTGCTTGAAGCCGCAAAAAAAGCGGGTATCAAGCGTTACCTACACATGAGTGCTTTGGGTGCGGCTGCCAACGCTGCCAGTGGCTACTCGAGTTCTAAATTTGCGGCAGAGGAACTGGTGCGAGCCAGTGGTCTCGAGTACACGATTTTTCGTCCTAGCCTGATTTTTGGTGAAGGTGACGATTTCTTTGGACGGGTCTTAAAAAACCTTGTCTCGAGTGCGCCAATCGTGCCACAAATCGGCGATGGGAGTTTTCCGTTTCGACCAGTCTGGGTGGGTGACGTGGCAAAATGTTTTGCCCAAGCACTGGATATTCCTAGCAGTATCGGGCAAGTCTTTGATGTGGTAGGCAGTAAAGAATTTAGTTTTAAGGAACTGCTTAATCTCGAGATGAACGCCCTTGGAATGAAAAAACCCCTTGTTCCAGTACCAATTTTTTTAATGGATATTGGTGTGCCGCTCATGCAGATTTTGGGGTCGCTCGCACCAATTACCACCCATCAATACGCGATGTTAAAAGCAGGGAACACCGCCGACCCAGCCCCAGTCAATGCAATGTTTAAGCTCGAGAACCGCAATTTAGAGACCGAATTACCGAAATTACTCGGGAAGTAAAATAAATTCTTGCCATGTACTCGGCAGGGCTTCACCAATTTTTTGGTACTGCTCTTGCTGCACCTGATAAAAACTGTTCAGACTCGAGTCGAGACTGGCTTCAAGGGCTTGTAAGTGCAACCGCAGGGCGGGTCGCTCGAACGGATTCATGTTTAATAAAATGCGACTGGCTCGAGTGGCTTCGATTGGATTAACCGGCAAGTTTTGGGTGATGGCTCGGGTCAGGGCTTCAGATAGGGCTTCTTGGACACTTGGGTTAAGGCATATTTCGTCTTCTAAGTACACGCCGCGCCAAATTGTGGTGTCCAATGTTTCTAAGAAATCCTCGGCATCGGTACGAACCCCTAAACAATAACCAAGGGTGGTGTGTTGCACAATTTCACTGCCAAGGCTTTTGCGTAAACGATAAATCAGTTGTCGAATAGCCGAAGAAGCCGCTTCTTCGTTTTCTTCAGGGTAGAGTGCGTCTATCATCTCGAGTTGAGTCACCACGACCCTGCCCATCAACCGCGCCTCGAGCAGTAATGCCAGTAGTTCTCGGGCTTTTTTTAAGCGCTTAGAAATGGTTTGGGTAGCGTAGCGCATTTCGCCTAGCACCTCGAGTTTAGCAAGACTGGTTTGAGTGGTTTGTTTTGGCAAGTCAAATAACTGTGGGAAGAAATTTTTGGCAACATGCAGCGCTAGTAACGCCTCATCACCTATTTGCTCGAGGCGTTGAATTCGTGCTTTAGCAGATTTTTCGAGTTCAAATAAGTAGTCGTATTCGAGTCCCCAGCGTTCAAAAGTCACAGGTGTCTCGAGTTCTTGCAATTGTTCTAATGCCTTTAACATTTCTGTTTGGGCTTGTGCCTTAAAGCCTAAAGAAAATCTGGCTCTGGCTTTAATCCAATTGCCTCTTGCAAGTGGTACAGCTAAGTCAAGTTGGGTGGCAATTTGGATTTGTTCTTCTATCAGTTCAAGGGCAACATTTGCTTGTCCATAAACTGCCTCAGCCCAAGCAATACTGATTAAGTCCTTAGCGACTTCAGGAGCGCCTCCTATTCGTCTTAGGTAGGCAAGGGCTGCTCTGGCATGTTTGACTACTAAAATCTCGGCAAGTGGCGGTCTCCATTCCATATATTGATGCGATAACTGTAACTCAACACTTCTTAAAGAACGCCAATCATTGGTGTTTTTAAGGAGTTCTCTGGCTTCAAGTAATAGCCGTTCTGCTTCTTCAAATTGCTTGTCATACAGAATAGAAGCGGCTAACCCGGCTTGGTGTAATGGAAGGTCGGTGGTATTTCCCATTTTTGTAAGCAATGCCAGAGCAGCACGAATATCGGTAGTGGCTTCGTGTTTCCTTGATAAATCTTGAAGTACAAGACCTCTGTTAAAAGTCAATAAGCCAATTTGAGGATCAACCAAACGAGATTCTATTTGTTCTGGTGTTAATCCTTGAAGTGCTTCTGTGTAAACCGTTAGTGATTCAATCAGATTCCCTGCTGTTCGGTAGCCTAATCCTTTTACATTTTTTAATTGTAGTTGCGTAATCAGATCAACTGGTTGCTCGAGAGTTTGATCAATTAAGGTATTTGCAGACTTAAACTCTGAGAGTTGAATATATGCCCATGCCACCGCCCAGATAATGGCTGGATTCACATCTTTTTGAAGGTCGGCATGTTCTAGCCAAATTTGCAATACTTTGGCGTAATCACCACGCAATGTTTGGACTTGAAGTGCCGCAGCCAACCAAAGTGCATCTCGAGTGGCAAGATGGACTGAATTATTCAGTAATTCATCAGCTTCGTTGTACCTAAGCACATGGGTTAAGGTCAAAACCCGATGACGAACATACAATTGGTTTTGAGGCTCGAGTTGAAAAGCAATTTCACATAGCCTAAACCATTCATGCCGATCATAAGTTTTAAGTAATGCACCTGCGGAACTGGCTAATTGTGCTTTTTGCTCGGCTGGAGCTTGCTCCATAGCCTGTGCCATTGCTCGACC
>JAYWHB010000601.1:0-2656 GCA_043777915.1 Deinococcales bacterium | reverse complement strand
ATTGGCTGATTAAATTCACCAAAGGCAATGCCAAAATTATTGAATTAGAAGGTAGCCTCGGTTCAAGTCCAGCCAATGACCGCAAAAAAGGTTTTGATGACCGCATCAAGAGCCGCGCAGGTATGAAAATTATCGCCTCACAAACAGGTAACTTCACCCGCGACGAAGGTCGTCAGGTTATGGAAGCCTTGTTGCAAGCCCACCCAGATGTCACGGCTGTTTACGCCCACAACGACGAAATGGCACTTGGCGCAATCACTGCTTTAGAAGCGGCTGGTCGAGTCCCCGGTAAGGATGTTATTTTGGTTTCGATTGACGGTCAGCGCTCTGCTTTGCAAGCCATCATTGATGGTAAACTTGGAGCAACAGTCGAATGCAACCCACGCTTTGGTCCAAAGGTCATGGCAGCCATGGAAGATTATGCCAATGGCAAGAAAATTCCATTGAAACTTGTGAACGACGACCGTTTCTTTGATATTAGCAACGCTAAAGATTTCCTCTCTACCGCTTACTAAAACTCTGGTGTGTAGAAGTAAGACCTCCTCCCTTACTTCTACACATTCCCACGTTTACTGGCATAGTGGCTTAGGTTTTATACTGTGCTTTTTTGAATCATGTTTTTGTAAATCCAAATTTTGGGCAGCATAAATTTATTATCTTGCAGCGTCGCACCACCAGAAACTTGTCAGAAATCAAAGGTTTGAATATGCGATCAGATTTACTTTTAGAAATGCAAAATATCACCAAAACCTTCCCTGGTGTACGTGCCTTGACAAACGCCAGTTTGCAGGTACAAACAGGGGAAATTCACGCTTTAATCGGGCAGAATGGTGCAGGGAAATCAACCTTGATTAAAATTCTCACCGGAGCATACCGTAGGGATTCAGGGAGTGTCCGTTTTGCAGGAACAAACATAGACTTTCGTTCTCCTCAAGCCGCCCAAAATGGTGGGGTAAGCACGATTTATCAAGAAGTTAATTTGGTGCCATTTCGCAGTGTAGCAGAAAATATTTTTATGGGACGCGAGCCAAAAAAATTTGGTTTCATTGACTGGAAAGGTATGAACAGCCAAGCCCAAGCCTTACTCGAGCGCTTCAAAGTTGAGATTGATGTCACACAACCCCTCAATACTTTTAACATTGCCATTCAACAAATGACCGCCATTGCTCGAGCAGTTTCGGTGCAAGCTAAATTGGTGGTCATGGACGAACCAACCTCGAGTCTTGATGAGGCTGAGGTTCAGGTCTTATTTGATGTGATGCGAAAATTAAAAGCCTCGGGGGTCTCGATTATTTTTGTCTCCCATAGGCTCGACGAACTCTATGCCATCTGTGATGCGGTCACGATTATGCGCGATGGTCAAACTGTCCATGCTTGCCCCATGAAGGATATTTCTAAACTCGAGTTGGTGGCTAAAATGCTCAACCGTGACTTAAATGATTTGCAAAGCTCTGGGCGGACTGGCTTCAAACAAAGCCAAAGCCAAAATCAGTCGGCAACCTTGCGCTTAAGTGCCAAGAATTTACAGCAAGGGCGAGCCTTGCGTGGCGTAAATCTCGAGATAAAAGTCGGTGAAATTGTAGGCTTGGCGGGATTACTCGGCAGTGGACGCACCGAAACCGCCAGAGTTTTATTTGGGGCAGACCAATTAAGCAGTGGAGAAATTATTCTGAATGGTCAGGTACAACAATTTAGAAACCCACTTGATGCAATTAAGGCGGGCATCGGTTTATGTTGTGAGGATCGCAAACAAGAAGGTATTATTCCGTATTTAAGTGTCCGTGAAAACCTCACCCTAGCACTTCTACCACAGCTAACTCGAGCAGGACTGCTGCGTGGCATTGTCAACAGCGCTAAACAAGCCGAAATCGTGCAGCAATTTATAGAAAGGCTTGGGATTAAAACCGCCGGACCAGACCAACCAGTCCGCGAATTGTCGGGCGGCAATCAACAAAAAGTCTTGCTGGCACGCTGGATGTGTATGAATCCACAACTTTTAATACTCGATGAACCGACCCGAGGGGTTGATGTGGGTGCAAAAATCGAAATTCAAAGTTTAATCCAAGAACTGGCTCAGAATGGACTCAGTGTGCTGATGATTTCCAGTGAAATCGAAGAACTGAGCGAAGGCTCAGACCGCGTGATTGTTTTGCGCGACAAAAAAAGTGTAATCACGCTCGAGAAACACGCCATCAGTCAAGAATCCATGATGCACGCGATGGCACACGGTACAACAACACATGAGGTGGGTTTTGAATACCAATCTTGAACTAAAAACTTTTTCCAAAAAAGTCGTTGCTCGAGAAAGTTTTGGGCAACGGTACGGCGCAATGTTGGCATTGCTGGTGCTGATTATTTTTAACATGATTACTACGCGCTACTTTATGAACGTACAAACTCTGTATGTCAATTTTACACAGGTCGCCACAATTGTGATTGTGGCGACGGGCATGACTTTAGTCATCGCCACAGGTGGAATTGATTTATCGGTTGGGTCTTTAATGGCAATTTCTGGGGCGCTTGCGCCGATGATTTTCTTGCACCCATCCTTGCCTCCGGCTGTTGGGGTTGGCTTGGCTTTTGTTGTGCCAATTCTGGTGGCGGGGTTGTTTGGCATGTCGAATGGATTTTTAATCACCCGCTATGGTATTCAACC
>JAYWHB010000600.1:0-2670 GCA_043777915.1 Deinococcales bacterium | reverse complement strand
CGAATTACTCGAGGAACTACTGGAGTTAGCCACATGAATACACCGCTTGAAAACAACATCACTGGCAATTGGAAACCACGTTTTTTTAGCATCTGGATTGGACAAGCCCTGTCTTTAATCGGCAGTGCCTTAACCCAATTTGTGCTGCTGTGGTGGATTACCAAAACCACCGAATCCGCCAGTGCGCTCGCCATCGCGGGAGTCATGGGTTTGCTGCCTCAAGCCCTGCTGGGTCCACTCGGCGGGACACTGGCAGATAGGCTTAGTCGCCGCACCATCATGATTGTGGCAGATAGCATCTCCGCCATTGCCATGGTTGTAATGGTTTACCTCTTCTCGAGCAATCAAATAGCGCTTTGGCATATTTACAGCCTGATGTTCCTGCGCTCGAGTATGCAGGCTTTCCAAAGCCCAGCCGCCGCCGCCAGCACCAGTCTGCTTGTGCCAAATGATTGGCTGCCCCGTGTGGCGGGTATGAACCAAGCCATGGCTGGAATCATGACGATAGCCGCCGCCCCACTTGGGGCATTGGCATTGGCATTTTTACCTTTTCAGGGCGCGTTAATGATCGATGTGGTGACGGCGGTCTTGGGTATTGTGCCGTTGTTTATTTATGCCATTCCGCAGACCAAACGGCTCGAGACCAAAACCAGTGTTTGGACAGATTTCAAAGAAGGTCTGGCGTATGTTAAAAACCGCCAAGGACTGCTGATGCTCTACGGTTTACTTGGCTTGGTGGTTTTAACCGTCATGCCAACGTTTGCCTTAACCCCGCTTTTGGTTAAACAACACTTTGGCGGTGGGGTCAACGAAGTTGCACTGATGGAAGGCTTGGCTGGTATTGGCATGATTGCTGGCGGAATTTTAATCAGCATCAATCCGCTTTTCAAAAAACGAATCGTGACTTTACTCATCTCCTTTATTGTTTCCTGCGGCACAGTTGCCCTGACTGCCCTCGCGCCCAGCAACGCCCTTTGGTTAGCCACGATTTGGTGGACACTTAGCGGCATTACCTTTTCGACCGGAAACGCCCCAATGATGGCGATTATTCAGACCAGTGTCCCCAATCAGATTCAAGGACGGGTTTTGTCCTTAATGACCACGGTTATGGGTTTGGCTGGACCAATTGGACTTGCGATTGCTGGACCACTCGGCGATGCAATTGGTGTACGTGGCGTGTTTATTGTTGGTGGTACGCTATCGGCTATTGTTTGTGCTTTGGGGTTCTTCTCGAGCCGCCTAATGCAAATCGAAACAAAGGAAAATCATGTCCAAACGAATTGAACTCCTCGATGTGCTGCGCGGGTTTGCGATTCTTGGCACGCTCGGCACAAATATCTGGTTATTTGCCAATGCAGGCAACATCGGCGCATTTTTTGGCAACACCACTTATCAAAGCCAACTCGAGGGCATATTGCAACAAGCCACGCTCTTTTTTAGCAATGGTAAATTTTTGGGAATGCTGACCATTTTGTTTGGGGTTGGCTTAGAATTACAGTACCAAAGTGCTAAAAAACGCGGTCAACCATTTTTACCTGCTTATCTTTGGCGCTCGAGTTTACTGTTTTTGGACGGTTTACTGCATTTTGCACTGGTGATTGAATTTGACATTTTGATGGGGTACGCCCTGACTGCCATGCTGGTGGCTTTTATTGTCACCAAAGGCGAAAAAGTCATGCGAAATACAATGATGGTGGCTGGTGGAATTCACCTGCTGATGGTTTTTGCTATTACTGCTTTACCCCGCGCCCTGAACTCGAGCGAGCTTTGGGTGATTTTGGTGACATCAGTCAGGTGTACTTAAACGGCACATACCTAGAAGGCGTGGTTTACCGCTTAGAAAATTTCTCGAGTCTCCGCATTGAACCGATTTTTGTGATTCCAATGGGCATTACGCTATTTTTGTTGGGGGTGCGTTTGATGCGCTCAGGTGCATTTTTTGAACAAGGTTCACACCTCACTGACCAAATGATGCACTGGGGCTTAGGACTGGGAATTCCACTTAATCTACTTGCCCTCGAGCCAAGTTTGGGCTTGGATTTAGCGGCTCGGTATTTATTTGCGCCACTCCAAGCCGCAGGGTACATCGGACTGATTGCTTATGCTTTGCGGCACGGTTGGCTGAGCAGTATTGCCTCGAGTATCGCCAAAGTTGGTCGTATGGCACTGAGTAATTACATGCTCCAAGGTGTACTGGCATCAGTTTTGTTTTACGGTTGGGGCTTTGGTTTGGCTCGTACCCCAAACGCTTATTTTGCCCTAGCAGCTTGGCTGTTCATCAGTATCGCCTTGGTTATTTTTTCAAAATTCTGGTTGCAACGCTTTAATCAAGGACCTTTTGAAACCATCTGGAAAATTTTAAGTGAAATGCCGTTTAGAAGATAGCAATTCAAATACATACTGACTCTAAGCCTAAAGACCGATGCAAAGTCTCGAGCAATTAGGCAATACTTGATCATGAACTTTGCCTACCCAAGCACAGAACAAATCCCAATTCGTGGCAGATTAGAACAAGTTGGCGGAGCAGCCAGTTTACTCGAGCGCTTGAGTTTTTCTGGGGCAGTTGGGGTACTTAAAATTGGGAGGTTGGAACTTCATCTGCATGGTGCGGTACTGACCCACGCAGTTCATGAAGGTCTACAAAATCAGGCGGCAGCCCTAGCAGTGCTG
>JAYWHB010000599.1:0-7430 GCA_043777915.1 Deinococcales bacterium | reverse complement strand
TGTGACTCGTTTTCATGCTTTGCGATTCAAGGCTTTTCCTCCTCAACGAATTAGGATTCAGAAGATCAAAGCTAACCCCCAATCTTGAGATGCACCCTCGTGAAGATGCTCAGAGCTTGAGAAATCCGTGATACCGACCTTGACTTGCAACTTGGGGTATGACTGACCCAATTAAGGAAGCACTGCGTCGGCTCGAGTAAAACTAACTCCGTCTTGAGGGCGCGTTTAAGGGCGTAGTGTTATTCGGGACTATAAAATCTTTTTACCGAGTAAACTAGCCGTCATTTCGACCATCAGGGCAGCCGTCATGTTCTCGCGGTCTAGCACAGGGTTGACTTCGACCAAATCAAGGCTGGCAACGCGGCGTGTGTCGGATAAAAGCTCCATCAGCAAGTGCGCCTCACGGTACGATAATCCACCTGCAACGGGTGTGCCAACCCCGGGCGCAATACTCGGGTCAAGGCTGTCGGCATCAAAAGAAACATGCCATTTTTCGAGGTGAGCGAGGTGTTCAAAAGCCTGTTTAACCACTTCTGCCATGCCAAGGCGGTCTATGTCTTTCATGGTAAAGACTTTGATGCCGTGTTCTTTTAAGAGTTGGCGTTCATTCGTGTCTACACTACGAATACCAATCATCACAACATCTTGGGGGCGGACTTTTCTGCCCTCACCGCCAATGTTAATTAAGCGTTCATCGCCTAGCCCGACCAAACTGGCAACTGGCATCCCGTGAATGTTACCGCTTGGACTCGAGTCTGGGGTATTAAAATCGGTGTGGGCATCCACCCAAATTAAACCGCGCCGTTCGCCGTTAAATGCGCCTGCCACTGTTCCCATGCTCATGCTGTGGTCGCCGCCAATGCAAATCGGAAAGACATCTGGCTCGAGATTTTGCAAGATGGTGGCGGCTGCCCCACAAGCCGCACGGATTTCCTCGAGATAATGGGCGTTGCCACTCGAGCGGTCTATGGTTTCAACCACCGCCACAGGGACATTGCCGAGGTCACGGACTTCATGTCCAAGGTCACGCAGGGTTTCGGAAAGTTGGGCATAGCGCAGCGCACTTGCGCCCATGTCCACACCGCGTCTGCCCGCGCCTAAATCCATTGGAATGCCAAGAATGCGTATTTGCATGATGTTAGACTAGCAGTAATTTAGCGGCGATACTTTGGGCAGCAAAACCACGCAAAGAACTGGGGATATGCTCGAGCAGCATTTCGATGGCACTTTGCGAAACGCTCCTGCGTTGTAAGGCAATCGCGGCTCTGGCAATCACAAGGGTTAGCCCAATACTTTGCGCCAAGGTCAAAGCACTTTCTAAGGCGTTGGTGTCGGCTTTGCTGCTGCCAATCATCAGTTGGGCATAGGCTCGCATTTCGGGCATTTCGTACTCGAGGGCTAAGTTTAATAAAGTTTGACCGTACTCGAGTGCCAGTTTTGGGTTTCGGTCGGCTAGGGCGCTTTCGGCTGCCCCTAAAAGGGCGTAGCAGCGTCCGAGGGCGTGTTGACTTGGTTCAAAGTAGCGCAGGGCTTCTTGGGCGGCTTCGGTGTGGCGTGGGTCTTGGTGTAATGCCAATAGTCCAGCCCGTAAACCACGTGGAATCAGCACCGCCTCAGCGCTGTCAGTTTCGCAGTGCCTGATGCTTTCAGCAAAGCACATTAGGCTACTTTCTAAGTCGCCACATAAGCCGTACAGCAATCCCAGTTGATTTTTGGCATCGGCGAGTTGGTTTTTTTGCATCGTAGGTGGATTGGCAAGTGCGTATTCGATATCTTGAAGGGCATAATCAAACTGCCCTCGAGACAAATAAATCGGAGCGCGAGCCAACCAACTCAAAACCCGTTGTTGCGGCTGGGCTTCGGGGTGTTCTAAAGCAGCATTGAGGGTGCTGATCGCATCAGAGAACTGTCCACGTGTCCATATGGCAATGCCCAGCACAATGTTACTTTGAACCCGCTTAAAACCGTCGGGGCTGCTTTCAAAAGCGACTTGAGCAGCGTGCAGTGCGTCGCGGGTTTTTCCAGTGTACCAAGCACTTAAGGCACGCCCCAATTGGGCTTCTGCACCCCACGGCACGGTTTGGGCAAAGGCTTTGGTGGCTCGTGTGGTGTCGCCTAAAATGCTTGAAGCCCAACCGAGGGCAGCATTGGCGCGGAGTTGATGGTCAAAACCAAGTTTAGGCACAAGCGGCTCGAGCATTGAACGCACTTCTAGCAATTTGCCTTGTAACAAGTGCGCTTCGGACAAAACCAAACTGGCACGATGCTCGAGTAAAATATCGCTGCTGCGTTTTGCCACGAGTAAGGCATTTTGGGCATCACGTTCGGCTTCTGGGTAGCGTTTGGTGCTTAATAAGGCTTCGGCATGGGCAATCAGCCAACGGGCTTGGAGTTGAGGTTCTAAGTTTGCATGACTCAAGCCCTCGAGTAAGGCAATCGCCCGAAGCGGTTCAAGTTGCTCGAGCGCCAGTTCAGCCGCCCGAATCAGGTGCGGGGCGGCTAATCGAGCATCCGAGGCGCGGGTGTAATGCGAGGCAATACGGTTAGCATCGGCATTTTGGCTTTCCAGTATTTGGGCAGCCCGACGGTGCAGGGCGCGTTGCACCGCTTCGGGTAGAAACTCGAGGACAGTACGGCGCACCGCATCGTGCGAAAATGCTCCATCTTGGCGCAGCATATGGTTCTGTTCGGCTTCCGATAAGGCTTGGGCAACCTCGAGTTCATCAGCTCGTAAGGTACTGGCAATCAGTGCGCCATCGCTTGAATCAAGCAGTGCCACCACCCCAAGCACCCGTCTTGCCAAAGGGGTCATGCGTTCTAAACGCCGCCGCAACAACGCCCCAATTCGTTCGGGAGGCTCGAGTTGACCTTGCAGTTGCCATTCTAAACTCAGTTGTCCGGTCTCGAGCAGATGCTTTAGGGTTTCGACAATAAATAGCGGATTGCCACCCGTCACCCGCAGTAACTCGGCAGCCAACGGCGTAGCGCGGCGGTCAATCCCGCCCAGTAATTCCTCGATTTCGGGCAGGGCAAAAGGTTCTAGGTCTATGCGACTGGCTAAACCGACTGATTCAAGTTTGGAGATTAAGTCACGCAGGGCTACCCCCGCCTCGAGATTGACAAAAGCCGCCAGCACCGCCACTCCAAAGGGCAATAATCGCGGTGTCGCATAACTTAACCACTCGAGCGTGGCGGGGTCTGCCCAGTGCAGGTCGTCTATGATCAACATGCCGTTTGGCGCAGAAATGGACAGGGCGTATTGGGTAAAGGATTCTAAGACTCTGGCTCGAGCATCACCAAATTCGCTGTTTTGTTCAAGCGAACGGTAGACCAAATTGGGGTCGCGTAATTCTGGGATTAAACGAGCCAGTTCTCCACGCCATAATTCGGGAAAATGCGAAGGTGTCCCCAAGTGTTTTTCTAAGGCAACATGGTCACGCACAGCTTGAATCAGCGAAGCAAAAGGAATCGTGCTTTCGGTTTCACGGCAACGCAACTCGAGTACCTTTGCGCCAAGCGCACTGCGTGAAGCGGCGAGTTCGGACAACAAACGGGTTTTGCCACTGCCAAGTTCGCCCGAAATAAACATCGCTTTGCCACGTGTCACCCCGCCGACCAAGGCTTGCCATGCCCTCGAGCCAGCCAATTTTGGTGGGCGCAAGACCGTCATCGGGATTCGTCTGTTTTGTGGCGCATCGGGTTTGGGTAAACGCCCTTGTTCAACCGCTTCGATTAACTGCACTGTTTCGGATTCTGGGATTGTGCCAAGTTCTTCACGCAACACCCGCCGCAACTCGAGAATTGCGGTTCGCACCGCCACGCGGTCATCGGCTAAATAGGCAAGGCGAATATAATCACGGTGCGATTTTTCTGCAAAACGGTCAAAACTTAAAACCCGCCGTGCCATCAGCATCGCATCGCGCCAAGCTCGAGCCAAGGTTAAACGGCGCACTTCGACTTCTAAAAAAGCACTGCGTTTATCGCGCAGTAACGCCCGAGCGCCGTCCAGCCAAGCCTCGAATTCAAGTTCGTCCAGCGTTAGCCCAGCCGCAAATTCGCCTTCTAAGGTATTGAACTGCTCCAAGTCGTGTTCGACTGTACTGGCTAACCAAACATGATGTCGGTCGTTCAGGATAATTTCACCAATTTGATTGATGCGGTAAATCTCTTGGCGCAGACTGGCTCTGGCGCGTTCTTCATCGGTTTCATTCCACAGCAGGGTGGCAATTGTTCCACGAGCCGTGATTCCCTCGAGTGCCAAGTACGCCAGCAGTGCATTGGAACGTTTGCCCAAAGGCACAGGAGCAGCCTGACGCTCCAAAACGCACCCACCAACCAAACGCAAATGAAAAGCCATGTAAATCCGAGTCTAACGCGCCCAACGTCCAAAGTGAAACCCCTTTTGTTATCCACACCCCTGTGGATAACCTTGGGGATTGACAAACCCATGACACGAATGTTAAATCTCAAACCAGATTGTCGTTCACGAATTTAGTACCGTAAAAAGAGATGCTAAAAATCAAGCCGTTCAACTTATCCACAGGTCAAACTAGCTTGTGGATAAGTGCTGTTTAGCCATTAAAAATCTCGAAGGCAGCCAAAACCGTATTGGCATGGGCTTGGATCGTCAAACCAAGGTCTTTGTTGTAGCCACCCGCCATTAAACTCACGACTGGAATGCCAGCCATTTGGCAAAACCCAAAGACTCGAGCATCACGTCGTTGTACTCCAGTTATGGTCAAGGCAAAACGCCCAAATTGGTCTCGAGCCAGCACATCCACCCCTGCTAGGTAAAAGACCAACTGCGGTTTGAAACGCTGCACCACAGGCAGCACACGCTCCTCGAGAAGTTGCAAATAGGCTTGGTCGTCCACACCGTCAGGTAAACCAATATCCAAACTCGAGGCTTCCTTATGAAAAGGATAATTACGTTCCCCATGCACTGACAAGGTAAAGACTCGAGGCTCATCCTTAAAAATGGCGGCTGTGCCATTGCCCTGATGAACATCCAAATCCAGTACCAGAATCCGCTCAAGACCGCGCTCTAGTAATTCCAAACAAGCAATCGCCACATCGTTTAAGACACAAAACCCCTCGCCATGACTGGGGTAGGCATGATGCGTACCACCTGCCAAATTGATACCCAAACCTGTTTGCAGCGCGTCTGCTGCCGCCGCCAAAGTCCCGCCAGTGGCTCGTAAAGCCCGTTCAATCAGCATCTCCGACCACGGAAAACCGAGTAGCCGAATTTCTTTACCCGATAAAGTCCCAAAGCGCAATTTTTTTAAGTAACTTTGGTCATGCACCCGTTCAACCAAATCCCACTCGGCTCGAGGTGGCTCGAGAACCAAAATCTTTTGCTGTTCGACTAAAAAACGTACCCCCGCGTACTTTTGCATCGGGAATTTATGCCCATCCGGAAGCGGCATCGCGTAGTGGCTACTCGAGTAGGCTTTTATTGGCGGCTCTTGCGGGGCAAGCATTATTCGCGGCTCTTGCGCCACAAGTACACTCCAGTAAAATTAATAACAAAGGTAATCAACAACATATTCCAATCAAAGACGCGGCGTTGCGAAAACCCCGCACCCAGAATAAAAATCACCATTAAATCCACAAGCAGTAAAATAGAAAGAATAAGTGTGCTAACCCACATTGGCACAGTTTACTCGAGACCACCCAAAAAAATTAGGGGTTTTCCTGCTATTGAAGTTTAAGTACAGCCCAATTTTGCAATTTTTTATTGGCAAGGTCGAGTAATATAAAGCATGACTGACCTTGCCCATGCCTTACCCAAAAATGTTTTAATGGCTGTAGACCGTTACCGCGCCCTATATGGCATCCGAAGCCGTGCTAAAGCCCTTGAGCGCATGGTGCAAGCTGTTCCACTCGAGGTGACTTTGCGGAACGCTCCCAAGTTACCAAAAGGTAGTGTTTCGCCAGAAATTCTCGAGCAGTTAAAACAAGCCGAATCTGAACCTCGAGTTTCATTGCAAGAAGTGTTGAGAAACGCTCCCAAATTACCAAAAGGCAGTGTCTCAAAAAAAGCAATTGCACAATTTGAGGAATCAAGACATTTACAAGCCGCAGGACTCGAGGAATTCGTTTCACTCGAGCGAGCCATGCAGCGCAGGAATAAATGAATTACTTTGAACCTGTCATACTCGAGGGCAAACACATTCGTCTCGAGCCGTTAAATCCAAGTATTCACGCTGCGCCGATGTACGAATTCTTTGAGCCTCGAGTGACCGAATTTCTTTCTCGAGGCGGTACAGCAGTAGAAACCATTGCCGACTTACAAGCCCATCTCGAGTTGCTAAATGCCGTCCCTAAGCGCCTGAACTGGGCGGTGCGGATACAGGAGACAAACGCGGTTGCTGGGCGAATTTCGTACTCGGAAATTAACGAAGCTAGTAAATGGCTCGAGATTGGCACGATGCTGATGCCCGCCTTCTGGGGCAGCACGGCGAATCCAGAAGGTAAATTGTTGCTGATGACTCGGGCGTTTGAAGTGCTGCAAGTCAATCGGGTGCAATTTAAGGTGGATGTTCGCAATCAGCGCAGCCAAGGCAGTATGGCAAAAATGGGGGCAGTGCGTGAAGGTGTCTTGCGCCAATACCAAATTCGTGCTGATGGTTTTGTGCGTGACAGCGTGATGTACAGCGTTTTACGTTCTGAATGGGTTGAGGTCAAGCAAAAGCTCAAGGCTCGAGTTTCTGTTTAAGGTATCTGTTTGCTGCTGGCACGGATGATTAAGCGTGTCGGAATCGCAGTGCGGCATTTTACAAGGCTTTCACCGCGTATCAGTGCCATAAGGTTGTCAACTGCCATTTCTGCCATTTCGCGTACTGGGTGGTAAATAGTGGTTAGACCGCCCGCAATGAAATCAGAACCAAAAATATCGTCGAAACCGACCATCGAAATATCGTCTGGGATTCGTACTCCAAGGTTAATCAGGTCTTGGCTGAGTTCGGCTGCTTGTAAATCGGTGGGAGAGAATACAGCTGTGACAGGTTCTGAGGCACTGAGTAGGTCACGGAGTTGTTTGGCATCTTGGACATACCCTGTTTGGTTGCTAGGGGATAGACCAGCATCTTTGAGTGCCTCGAGATACCCTTCGTGACGTAAGGCAAAGTGAGTATTGCCACTGTTTTGACCATCACCATAATAGGCAATACGGCGGTGTCCAAGGTCAATGAGGTGTTGAATCGCAAGTTTAGCTCCGCCTTTGTGGTCAATATCGGAGTAACCCACACCAGACGGGACATCTCGAGTCCAGAGTGCCACCATCGGGATTCGGCGTGGGTCGAGTTCGTGAATCAGGTGATTGGGTGTGCGTGGGTCAGTGCGAATAATAAAACCTTCAACCCGTCTGTCCATGTAGCGGCTGATGTCGTCATCTTCGGGGTTGGTGGGTTGTGGATAAATCACAA
>JAYWHB010000598.1:0-2678 GCA_043777915.1 Deinococcales bacterium | reverse complement strand
CCTCGAGACTGACCACAAAATCTGTGGGTAAAGGCGTGGCGTACTCGAGTGAATCACAAAGCGTATCTTCACGCAATGTGGCTTCCCAAGCCTTGGCTGCCTCGAGCCAGTCGCCAGACAAGTTTAGGCGTAAAGTAATGCGGTTAGACACTTCTAAGCCAGAATCCTTACGGGCTTGCTGCACGGCTCGCAGTAAATCCCGAGCTAAGCCCTCGAGAATTAAATCCTGAGAAAGCGTTGTGGTAAACGCCACCAATAAACCATCTTGTTCCACGGCAGCAAAGCCTTCTGGAGATTTGGCATCCACCAGCACGTCGGCTGGCTCGAGGTCAAAAGCACCATCATCGGTCTCGAGTAGAAAATTCTCGCTGCGATTGACATGCGCTACAATTTTGCTCGAGTCTCCATTTTGTAAGGCTGTTCGGATGGCGGGAATGTTCTTGCCATATTTGCGCCCTAATGTTGGCAAATTCGGTTTGAGGTTATATGAAATCAGGGTTGTGCCTTCCTCGAGTAACTTTACGGTTTTGACATTCAGTTCTTCAGCAATCGTACTCGAGAAGCGCTCGAGCGCCAGATTATCGGCGTTTTCCCTTGCGCGAAGCATGACTTCTTGTAAGGGTTGACGAAGTTTGAGATTGGCTTGCCCACGGGCTGCCCGCCCCAAATCCACGGTGCGAATTACGACTTGCATCTCGGAAACAAGTTGAGCGTCAAAACGACTGGCGTTAAACTTTGGAAAATCACACAGATGCACACTTTCTGGCGCACTCGAGTCCAAACCGCAAACCAAATTTTGGTACAGACTCTCAGATAAAAATGGCGTGAAAGGCGCAGCCAATTTTGTGACTGTCACCAGTGCCTCGTACAAAGTTGCGTAGGCACTCGAGTCCACTGCCCCGTCCTGAGTCCAGAAACGCCGACGATTACGGCGCACATACCAGTTACTCAGTTCATCCACAAAGGCTTCAAGTGCTTTACCGCCCTTACGTGCATCATAGGTATTTAGTGCATCAGTGACGGTATTCACCAAGCCCTCGAGCCTCGAGATGAGCCAACGGTCAATTTCTGGGCGCTCGAGAAGTGGTGGGGCAGTGCTTAGGTCTGGATTATCGAGATTGGCGTACAGCACAAAAAAACTGTAGACATTCCAGAGCGTATTGATAAAACCGCGCTGCCCCTCGGCAATTAAACGCTCCGAGAAACGTTTGGTGTCGCCCGGTTCAGAACCTGTGAACATGTACCAACGCACCGAATCTGCCCCAAACTTATCAAAAGCTGGCAGAGGCTCGACCACATTGCCCTTGGACTTAGACATCTTCGCGCCTTTTTCATCCACCAAATGCCCGAGGCAAATCACATTTTTATAGACTGGTTGGTCATACAAAAGTGTTCCAATGGCGTGCAGGCTGTAAAACCAGCCGCGTGTCTGGTCAATTGCCTCACAGATGTAATCGGCTGGAAAGTGCTTATTAAAGGTCTCGAGATTCTGCGCCGTACCATCTTCCCCAAGCATCAAATGCCACTGAGCATAGGGCATTGCTCCAGAATCAAACCAGACATCCAACACTTCAGGCACTCGAGAAAACTTCTTGCCGTCCTTGATAAACGTGGCATCATCAATGTACGGGCGGTGTAAATCTTCATTCTCGAGTTTTTTGCCCATTAAATTCTCGAGTTCCTGCACTGAGCCAATACAAACATAATCGCGCCCATCCTCAGAGACCCAAAAAGGCAACGGCGAACCCCAGTAACGTTCGCGGGAGATGCCCCAATCCACATTGCCCTCGAGCCACTTGCCAAAACGCCCATCACGGATATGTTCAGGTATCCAATTGATGGCTTGGTTGGTCTCGGACATGCGTTTTGCCATTTTCTCGGTACGAATAAACCAACTTGGACGGGCAAAGTATAAAATCGGGTCGCCAGTGCGGTCATGGAATGGGTAACGGTGCTTGAGTGTACCCGCGTGGTACATCACGCCACGCTCCTTCATGATTTTGATTAAGCCCTTATCGGCATCCTTAAAGAACTTGCCGCGCTCATCCGTAACCTGCATGATGCCGTTGCCATTTGTGCCAAAGCAGAGAACGCAGTCGTAGGATTTCCCAACTTCCAAGTCTTCCGCGCCGTAGACTGGGGCTTGGTGGGCAAGACCAGAACCGTCTTCGTCGCCAACAAAATCGGCTAGGACGACAATGTGCGCCCTTGGATGGAACGGGGTGTTGGGCGAGGCATACCTCGCCCCTACGGTGTTTGGTTTTGGAGGTGCAAATTTATCTTTGTTCAAACCAAGTTCTTCAAAGACTTCTGGGAACGGCTGCTCGTACTGCCAAAAGTGCATCAGTTCGCCCTTGAAAGTTGCCAGAACCTCGAGTGGTGGGGCTTCTTTATGGAGGCTCGAGATTCGTTCAACTGCATTCTTGGCAATGATGACATGACCCATTGGGCTGCTGCACAGTGCATACTCGAGATTCGGATTGACGGCGGCTAAAGTATTGCTTGGCAATGTCCACGGTGTTGTCGTCCAAACAATCAAGGCTGGTTGCTCGAGTTTGGTTAAATCTACGCCTTGCGCCTCGAGACTTTTTTGTAATGCCTCTGGGGTGGTCTCGAGCTTCACAGGTAGGCGCACATAAACACTCGGGTCATCCACCATCTGATAAGAGTTCTCATCG
>JAYWHB010000597.1:0-7446 GCA_043777915.1 Deinococcales bacterium | reverse complement strand
CGTCTTCACTGAGCTTAAATTCGGGGGCTGGTCGTGACATATTTTAGTCTAACCGATAAAAAGAGATCACTTACTCTCTTCGCGTTATTGGTACTACTGATTCCTGTTCCAACACCAGATGCCCATGGTTGGAAACCTGAACCCGCCACGGAAAGATTCTTAAGGTACATAGTTGTTTTAGCTTTGGCAGAATCAAAACCAGTTAGTTGGCAAAGTGTGCGTTTATGGTCTGTACCAAAAACTTGGATTTTTCTAACACAAGAATACGAAACAGAATTACCAAGGCTTGCAAAATTGGAAATTATATGGTCTAGGGAATAACTTCTTAGACCAACATCAGCAGTCGTTTCAGAAGCTCTACTTATTAAATAACCTAACCGAATGTTGTTATCTGTGGGTGTTTCTTCAAGCAGCGCGGTATCAGAAGCAAATAGTTGGTTAAATAATTGCCGTCCGCCCGTAGCCGTATTATCTGTACCATTCAAGCCTAAGTTTTGTCCCGGGTCTGTGTTAAAGTCACCTGCGACTAACAATCGTAGTGGCTTGGGCTTACCATTTTGGTAATACCGATCTAGTACAGCTTGTAATTGACGACGACGGCATTCTATGCTAAATGGTGAAATCATGTGTGCGTTGAGCAAATCAAATTCGGTATCAGCCGCCGTACCAATAGACCCTTTTAATCGAATTCGTTCGACCTGAAAACCAGTGTCGCTGCCTTCGTAATACACCGAAGTATTTTCGGTTGCGTTAGGACAGGCTGGTTGAATCGTACTAAAATTAGTTGGGGTTGTAAACTCAAATTGTTCCTTACGAATAGCAATGCACTCATATCCATTGACTACTCTATCGGCTTTGCGAGTGGTGCTGGGAAAATTACGAATAGGGGAACAGCGTTTATCAAAAGTATTTGGCAACAAACGATCAATTTGTTTGGGAGCGCCGGCTCCTGGTGGAGGGTAAGCACAGACACGGTCTGTATTTGAAATTGTCATGGAGGCTGTTATTGGAATAAGGCTTCCATTTGCGACCATATTTACTGGTACAACATATTCGGCTTTGTCCTCGGATGTCGAACAATTATCGTTCCAGACTTCTTGTAGGGCAATCAAGTCTAAGGTACGGCTAATACTAATACTATCAGCTTGAATTGCTTTTCGGACAAGGCTTTCGATGGCATAACTGCACAATTTATAACGGTAACTGGCGACTAGGGGTTCGACATTTAATGGTGGGTAATCACCACAATAAAAACCTTCGCTTCTTGGACCACTTTGAAAAGCATTTCCAACATTAAAAGAGAGAAAGCCATAACGCCCAGAAGAGCGAGCGCGACTTGTTGATGCAGATTGTGGGTTAAAAATAACGGTTGTGCTATCAAACGGGTCTTCGCAGTAAATACCGTTAAAAGTTCCAAATTGGCTGGTACAATTTGATGCAACACTTGATTTCAAAGCGCGATAAACAATAAAAGTATCACCCTGAGCATATAATCCTTTGGGTTGATACATAAATAAATCGCCACCCTGAGCTATACGCAGTAGCGAGTATCCATCTTGAGCGTTATACCTATAGACTTGAGTTATAACTTCTGAATCGGTTGGGACATCAACTGGAATGAATATGCGAATCGGGGTTTGCAAATTAGGAATATCGGCAGTTAATTTGTACATTCCAACAAGTTGTGCGCCATTTATTCTGGTAAAGTTGAATTCGCTACTTAGTGGAAAAACAGTAGGTAAGTTACTAGGTCGTTCAGCCGTAAATTGTGCATTGGTGGTCAGCACATTACTCGGAACGGATACAATAAATCGCCCGAGTTTCACATAACCACCGCTTACTCCAATACTGGCTATTGGGCGGTTCTCGGCGGCAAAAGTAGCAATGGATAATAAACGTTTTGTTGTAAAAGGTGTTGCAATATCTACATCCGACCCAATTAACGCAATTTCGGTAGCACCAATTGCACTGGCTCGAGCTTTAACTTGGGCTGTTGTTTCAAAATTACCTCGAGTCACTCGAGTAATGGGTTCTTCGGTCATGAGGATATAGGCACTTAAATTGCTTGGATTTTCTGCATCATTGGCTCGTTTTGGAATAGTCACCGCAAAAGTGAATCGTCCTTTTTCACCAGGATTAATTGTTCTTGACCCATTTAGGTTACGAACCACATAGCCCCATTCAAGGACAGTATCGTCGGTGGGAATATCGCCTGCTTGTTTGGCAAGTATTTCAACACCAGAGGCTTCGCTGGACTTGAAAGCCTGAAAATCAGCTTCTCCCACATTAGTTTGTAAGGTTGTACCATCATAGGCTAGTCCGTGTGAGCCTTGGATTGATCGTGCAATATCTGGATTGGCAATTGGTGTACCAGTGGCACTTGTAATATTTTTGAAGGTTGTACCACCAATCGAAATCCCATTTTGATTCATAGCATAGAAAGTTAAGTTGGTAATAGGTGTGGTACGGGTGTTTATTAGTTCATAGGTTTTCCAACGATAAATGGTGTTGCCAAAATCGCTACGTCCAGTGGACAGAACTTGCGTGAATTGAAATGGCTGTTGTGCAAAAGGAAAATAACCTCTGGTGTTGGGTAAGACCTTTGGGAGAGTTACAGAATCATTCAAAGAAAGCTCTAAACGTGCAATACCTGTGCTACGTTTATTAGGGGTTACAACTTCTGGTGTTTGCGGTACTTGTCCACAAGCAACAATCCAAATTGCCATACCAAGCAATATACTTGCCAATTTTATGATTTTCATGTTTCCCTCTATTTTGAAATGCAATAGGTTACAAATCCATTGACTCGAGCAATAAGTATCTAAACCTAATTCCCTAATTCAGACTGCTTTATGTGTAATCCCAATTCCTATTTATGGGACTTGTATTGTCGCAACAATCCTATTTGATGGAAAGGTATAATTACCTGACCCAAGAATTTCTTGGCTGCTGAGTTCAGCAGTATATTCATTTTGACCATTTTCTGCTTTGGTGATTGGTATTTCCAGAGAAAAGTCTGTTCCTTTTTCAGTTGGTATACCCAGAAAGACTTTGCCAAGTGACTGGTCATTCTTAAAAAACTCAACAGTGCCAGAACCTTTAAGCAGCACCTGTGCTTTTAATGTCATGGGGGATGTTACTACTGTTGGAAATGGGTTAGAGGAGTTATTGATTAGTAAAGATAACACTTGTGTTTTTGGTGGGTCAGTAATGGGACTACATGACGTTATTACTATTGCTAAAGTCAAAACCAAAAACCAGCGAAAATGTTGAGAAATCATCAAGAATCACCGTCCAGTGTAGAGCGATGCTATAGTCGCAATATCTGTTGAACTCAGGTTGGGATGATAATAGCGAAGAGGGTCGCCAATGTAGTTTGTAGAACCAGCATATTGACCAAGGTTATTTCGTTTTGAATTCCAGAATTGTTGGTCATAAAGCATGATTGAATCAAAATCAAAGAGACGACTAAACGTTGTAAAATCATTGCCACAGTACGGGGCTTCATAATCACCACTTACATAGTATACAAATTGGTCTCGGTCGCATCTTGTTTGTTCGTGCGGTAATCCAATTACATGTCCCATTTCATGATGAATTGTAGGATCCTCAAATCTGGCATTATTGTTATCGCTTATATTTAAGGCAATAAAATCACGCTTGAATGGCGCAGTTACAACACGTCCTTGATAGCCTACATAGGCTTGTCCATCAAATGAGACATTGGTAACTGCCTTAAAAATAACAGTCCTATCTACACCAGTATAAGCAGAGATGTGTTGCCATTTGACTTCCATGTTGGGCTTTGCGTTCCATCTGGCAACGGAAGCATTTATCAGCGTTTGTTGAGTTGATGTGATTGTGCCTTCAAATTCATATGGGATCACTTTGGTCGTCCATAGATAATTGCTTGTTGGATTGATACAAATCCACCAAAAATAGCCAGAGCAGCCACTTGGATTAAGTGCAATGCTTTTTGTAGATAAAGCACCTTTTTTCTTAGCAATTTCTTTCTCGAGAAATTCAATGTATTCAGGTAATGTTGCAGTATCTGCAACTGCAATGTCGGAGTTCTGCATGACATAACCAGAAATATTTCGGAAGCGTATTTTTGTCGTATCAGAGAATGTATGTTCGATAATTGCATCTTCGCGCTTTAGGTTTTTTGCATCTTCGATTGTTAAAACCGCTTTAAGTATAGAGGCATTGAGTTGTATGCTGTCAATCGCCCTAGACGTTGTTGCCACGAGTGGCAGTGCTGCATTGAGTAGCGGTTGTGATGAAATATCGTTGGTGCTTTTTGGGTTATGTGTTGTTTGACAACCTGCTAAACCAACAAACAAACCCCCAGCCACCATTATGTGACCGAGTGACCGAGTGACCGAATGACCATGATTTTCTCCCTTTAATTTCGCATGTGTGAATGTCAGTATCAAACGCCATAATCGTAGCATAGAATTCAAATACAGATTGTCGCAAAAATCGGAATGACTTGAAAAGCAACCTATTTTAATTTTCGGATGATCTTTACTATTTTCCAGATGTGATTCACAGCACTTCTAAATGAAAACGCTTACCCAGTTCAGTGAACCCAAACCCCTCGAGTACACCCTTATCCACGGTACTTTCCAGCGTTAAAACCAAATCTATGCTCGAGCAACCCATGCCTTGGCATGCGCCTAGGGCTTGCTCTAAAAGCGCACTGGCAACACTCGAGTCAACTACACTAGGACGCACCACCACACGGTCTATCAATCCACTTGGGCTTTGGTCAAGCAGTCCCCAACGCACATGCAGCGAAGCAAACCCGAGCAATGCACCCGAAGCGGTCTCTGCCACCAAAAAAGTCGCCCCAGGGGTTTGCAATAAGCGCAGCACATTGGTGTTCAGCGCTGCCAGAACCCCTTCCTCGAGCCGAGGGCGCTTAAGCAGTTCGGCTAGAATGGGGGCAAGTCCTTGTGCATCAGAGGGTGTACCAACTCGGACAGTGTATTCACGCATGGGGAATAGGGTACGACAGAAAAGAGAAAAGAAGAAGCGCGAGTAGCCCGCAAGCGACCCAAGCCCGAAGGTGCTGCTTTAGGGTCAAGAAGGTGCTGTTTTACGAGCAAGAAGCGCCTAAGCGACCCAAGCGACCATGCCCGAAGGTGCGTGTATATGGTCAAGAAGCCCGAAGCGCACAAAACCCGAGTAGCCCGACAGATGCTATCTTACGAGCAAGAAGCGACCACGCCCGACAGGTGCGCGTTTGTGGTCAAGACAGGTGCTACTGTAGGGGTCAAGGGGTGCTATTCCACTCACTTTTGACTCGAGTTTTGGCTTTTAGAATCAACTCGAAAATCGGTGAAAACTGGGTGGCTGAAGATAATTAGGTTAGCTGTTCAAATGAAAATAAGTGCTTTGTACCATTGCACCTATCGCATTAACATCTTCAAGTATCTTCTCGAGCGCGTCTTGGTCGAGCATATCGGTCACTTGGCTATGCTCGAGCCGAGCCGCTAACCAGTTGGTTTCGTGCTGGATTTTACTGGCATTGGGTAATTTTTTAAGGCTGTCACGCACCCCTTCGACGGCGTAAATCACGCTGCGCGGAAAAGTTGAATCTAAGAGCAGGAATTCGGCGATGTTTTGGGGTTCTAATTTGGTGTGGTAACGCTTGCGGTAGGCTTCGTATGCCGAAACGGTTTTAAGGAGCGCCATCCAACGGTGATTTTCTAAAGCGTCGGCGACCACACTGGTTTCGGTGTTTTGGTAACGCACTTGCAGGATTCGCAATAAGTTATCGGCACGTTCAATCAGTTGTCCTAGACGCAAAAACTGCCAGCCTTCGTCACGCAACAATGTGGACAAGGCAATTCCAAAAAACAAATGACTGGTTTCACGCACCCGATTGCAGTATTCATGCAGCGCATCGTTGGCAATCACAGCCTCGGTGTCAAAACAAAGTTCATGATATGCCTTGTTGATGCACTCCCACATTTCACTCGAGATTCGGTCGCGTAAGCTGCGGGCGTTTTCGCGGGCTTGGGTCAGGGTACTGCAAATGCTGGACGGGTTGTACAAATCAAATGCCAACCAGAACGGCACACTTTTAGAATCGGCTTTGGGATGATGTTCTCTAAAGGCTTTTTCGCCACCCGTGATTTTAAGGAGCGGCAACCATTGTTCTTGCACCAAATTACCGCCCTCTAAGGTTGCATAATAATTCACGTCCAGTAAGCGTGATGAACTCTCGGCGCGTTCGATGTAACGGGCGATCCAAAACAGATTTTCGGCAACTCGAGACAGCATGGTTAAAGACTCCTTTGGCTTTGCGACTGTGAATTTGGCGATTGACCAACAGCCAGACCATCATCCTCGAGAACCCATGTGTCTTTGCTGCCGCCGCCCTGACTGGAATTGACCACCAAACTGCCGCGTTTAAGGGCAACTCGGGTTAAACCACCCGGAATAATCGTGACTTTTTCGCCACACAGAATGTACGGACGCAAATCCACATGACAGGCTTCCATTTTTCCACTGTCTGGGTAATAGGTTGGGTGTCTCGAGAGCGGAATAACTGGTTGGGCAATGTAATTTCTGGGGTTGGCTTTAACATGTTCTAAATAGTCTTTGATTTCGGCATTGGTACTGGCAGGTCCAACCAGCATTCCGTAACCACCAGCCTCACCGACTGCCTTAAAGACCAATTCTGACGGCTTAGAAAACATCACGTCTAAGTCGGCTTTATCCCAACCAAGCATGGTCGGAACATTACCCAAAATCGGTTTTTCGCCCAAATAATACTCAATCATTTTCGGCACGTAAGCGTATACCGCTTTGTCATCGGCAACCCCAGCCCCAACTGCATTGGCAAGCGCCACCCGACCCGCTTTGTAGACCTCGAGTAAGCCCGGAACACCAAGCGCACTGTTTGACCTAAAAGCTACTGGGTCAAGGAAATCATCGTCCACACGGCGATAAATCACGTCCACTTGAGCGCGACCTGTGGTGGTTCGCATCCAGACCCTGCCATCTGCCACAAATAAATCCCTGCCCTCGACAAGCTCCACCCCCATTTGCTGCGCTAAAAAGGCATGTTCAAAATACGCCGAATTGTACATTCCGGGCGTTAGCACCACCACCACAGGGTTATCGCGTTGCGACAAGGAACGCAGCACCTCGAGCAGCACCGTGGTGTAGTGCTGTACAGGGCGGACATTCATGCCTTCAAATAAACCCGGCAAGGTACGGGTTAGGGCAGTGCGGTTTGCCAGCACATAGGAAACGCCGCTTGGGGTACGCAGGTTATCCTCGAGAACAAGGTACTCGCCGCGTTCGTTGCGAACCAAATCCGAACCGACAATGTGGGTAAAAACCCCAAGTGGCAGTTTATGATTAAAAACTTCGCGTCTAAAATTACTGCACGATAAAACCAATTCTCTGGGCATGACATTATCGCGCAGA
>JAYWHB010000596.1:0-2684 GCA_043777915.1 Deinococcales bacterium | reverse complement strand
ACTTTTTGTATATCTTCGGCAACCACGGCAAAAGCGGTAGGGATGAGCATTTCGGCTTTGTACAGGTCGGCAACATCGTAGACAAAACTGAGTTGTTTGCCTGTATGGATAAACCCAAGGGCGGGGCTATAACCACTCGAGACAATCGCAGCATGGCAAACCCCATACAGACTGGCGCTTCCAGAGGATAAGGCTCGGTTGATTGGGTCTGAATCTGCCCAGTTGCCTCGGTTATAATTTCTGCCTTTCCATTCAATACCGTGTTCCAGACTGGCTTTAGCGTAGGATTCACGCACCCTGACCCCTTCATAACCACGTAATTGCTCGAGGGTAATGTCAGTTGGGAGTTTTTCTGTGAATCGCCTTCGGTACATTCTTTTAACAACTTCTAAATGGGTGGTGTCGTTTGCCCATAATCGAGCTTGTTTTAAGAGGTTGCGACTCGAGCGGGTTTCACCTGTACCACTGGCATAGAAACGTTGGTGTTCCTCACCGACCCAATGGATGCTACAACCATTGCTGGCTAGGGCTTTGACGGCAGCATGAGTGATGCTCGTTCCGGGTCCGAGCATCAGCACACCTAAGCTGGCGGATGGCACACTGGTGAAACCGTCTTCGTTGAGAACAGCAATGCTGTGTTGGTCTTGTTCAATTTTGGAATACTCGAGGTAAAGGTAGGATAAACCATCACGGAACTTGGGTAATTCGGCATAGTTGATGCTGCTTTTGACAGGTGGCATGATTTATCCTTTTCGAGCAATAAAAAGCCAAAAGGCAGCGCTACCCAGTTTGGCACAAAGTTGTTTTAGCCGATGCTGAAGAGTCCTAGCCCGAGGGCTTTGCTATGACCGATTCCTTTTTGCAGCGTGGTTTGGAAGGTCTCGAGGTTGGTTATTTTCAGGTGTCCGTCGAATTCGGCAACCGCCAAGGTAATTGGGGCAGAATCTAGGTCTTTACGAATCTTCCAACAATCCGAATTAGCCACCATCGCGCCAAGCAGCCCAAAGCCCCCAGAAGAGGCTTGGCGCTCGAGCCAGAGCATCTGAGACTCGAGGGTGTATAAACCCCTGCGCTTGCCCTCTTGGGTGACTGTGGGGTTGGTACGAAGTCGAAAGCGGTAAGTGCGTTCAGTGGACAATTCAAACTCGAGGGGTTTACTTTCAGATGGGCGGGCTAAGTAATTTGGTTCGAGTTGTCCCCAATCTGGGCGAGACTGGGTTTGCACAAGCAGAATCGTGTCCTCGAGTCGCCACAAGTAATGCTTTTCAGGTTCGAGGATTCGGGACAGGGTTTGGTGCATTTTATAGGGGTTAGCGGCATCGGCTCGAGCCATGCGGTGGCGGGGATTGAGGGTGAGTTTACTGAGGTACACGTTGCACCTCCGCTCTTTGAACATAGTGTCTCTCGAATGATACAAAATCGTATTGACGAATTGGACTAACTCGAATTGCGTCTTGTCGCCGATACTGTCCTTGGTTTGACTCGAGATAAATTAACAAGTCTTCGTTTAATTCAATACGCTTCTGATTTCGTTCTATCAAAGAATTCCAGACTTCCCATTGCCAAGGATAGCGTTTTAAGGCATCCTCAAGATTTTGATAATCCGAAGTAAGCGAATCAAAAATCGGGCGGCTGGGGATACAGGCTTTTCGCCCCAAGAACAATGTCCATTTAGGATTTTGAATGGCTGTGGCAGCTTGCTCTAGCCAAGTGTTGTCTTGCTCAGTTTTTGCCTCTAAACCAACAAGAAAAGCGGCATCCTCGAGATACGAACGTGGCGAAAGAATTGTTGAAGGCTCAAAATTGCCTTCTCTGATTTTAGAAAGACTCGAGCCGGTTTTGATACCACTGTGTTTGTAACTGCCTTCTGCGGTAGGTAAATACTCGGTTATGGTTTGGTAATCTTCAAACTCACGTCCTGCATTTTCAACCCGAACCCCAAAACGCAGTGCTTTGTCTAATTGCTCGAGTCGAATATCACCACGTTCAAAGCCAAAAGCGCAACCCAATAAGCCAATAATGCCAGACTTTGTAGGTTCAGGCTGGGTGTCACGAACATCCCAACGCGAACGCCCGCCCCAAGACTGCATCAATCCCTCAAGACGAAGCAGTAAGATAGGCTTACCCACAAATTTCCTCGCGTATCGAGTCAAGTAGAGCCTGAAGAGAGTCTTTTGATATTGGTTTTGCAAGCAGTGTTTCTTGTTGCTCTACAGATTTATCATCTGGAGCTTTCTCTACCTTTTCTTGAAAGAAAGAATGCTCCGGAGCAAACCAATAACGAGATTTGGATTGCAACGAAAAAGCCTTCGAGATTTTCTGAGCGTGTTTACACAAGGCTTGGATGGAATTGTCCACTAAACCTCCTGATGATGAACTTGACAGAACAGGATTCGCAAACGCATTTGCGTAAGAAACAGGAGCTTTGGTCGGACGAACTTCCACAAGTACAGCACTGGGTAAAGTGTGTGATGCAAATGTATTCTGCTTACCGCTCGGGGTAACTCTTACGGCTGCTTCGAGCATTGAAAGGATTGCTGTACACGCCAATTCTCGAGCATTTTTTTCATCCTCAGAGTTTACATTTTTGCCCAATATACTTTTTCCAACCAAGTTATCAATGAGGGCATCCACATCTACCGAAAAATACTTGTAGTAGCAAGCGCTGTTAAATTCAACATCGC
>JAYWHB010000595.1:0-7453 GCA_043777915.1 Deinococcales bacterium | reverse complement strand
GCTAAAACCCGAGCTAAAGCAATCGCAATGGTTGGTTGTTTAGCAGTTAATTCGAGGATTTTATCAATGCAGACTGGGCTGGCAATCACGGGTTCGGTTAGGGCAACCGCATCGGTGGTGTGGCGTTCTTGACCACTCAGAAAGCTCTCGCCAAAAAAATCCCCAGGTCCTAAGACCGATAAAATCCGTTCGCCGCCGTCCGAAGTTGGGGCGGTGATTTTGACTTTGCCTGAATGAACAATAAACAAGTCGTCAGCGCGGTCTTGGTAACGATAAATGGCTTGTCCTTTTTTGAATTTACGCGGTGGACACAAACGTTCCAAAGTGGATTTGTCTTCGGGTGTGAGGTATTGCATCAGTTGATGATTGGCTGCGATCACTGGCATGGGCGTATTCTACTCTTTATTTTGTAAAGTCAAACGTCTTAAGTTTTGAATACGCCATTTGGTTTAGACTGCTTGCCATGCGGCGAGGAATTTTATTTGTTTTGTCTGGTGCAAGTGGTGTTGGTAAAGGCACGGTTTTGTCGTATGTGTTAAGCCAAGACGACAACTTGTACTTTAGTGTTTCTTGGACAACCAGAAGCCAACGCAAAGGCGAAGTGGATGGCAAGGATTATTTTTTTAAGACTCGAGAAGCCTTTATTCATGAACTCGAGACGACCGGTTTTTTAGAACATGCCGAATTTGTTGGTCATATGTACGGCACACCTCGCCGTGCAATAGAACAGCAACTCGAGGCTGGCACTGATGTGATTCTTGATGTCGAACGGATTGGGGCGCTTAACGTTAAACGCCTGATGCCCGAAGCGGTGCTGGTACAGCTTGTTCCGCCCAATTTATCAAAGTTGCGGCAGCGCTTATTAAAACGCGGCACAGATGCTTTGGATGTGATTGGCAGACGACTGGCTCGAGCCACCGAGGACATGCAGTATTACCATAAGTTTGATTATGTGATTGTCAATGATGAACTGTCTACCGCCGTGGACGACTTAGAAAGTGTTTTACGCGCCGAGCGTCTTGGGACAAGCCGAATTGTGCCTGGGGAATTTTTGGTGCATTCAAGCCAAGACCCAGAACTCGAGCCAGAGCTTGATGCCTTAGAAGAGCGCATCCGCAACAGTGGGCATTAAGTAGTCCTATGGATTGCCAATGCAGGAAAAGAAGGGGCGAATCTTGTGTTCGCCCTGCTGAGAGTTAGTTCAGAATATTTTTAGCTACCAGATACTTCACCCAAAAACCGAGTCTCGAGTGGCGATTCGACTAGGCGGTTGCGTCCTAAAGTCACATGGTACGCTTTGGCGGTTGGTGTAGAAGCCACTGCGCCAATGTATTCGCCATTGACAAAATGTACGGCGGCGTGGTCATCGGCAGCAAACCCGGGGCTGATTTTTTGCGCCCGTAAGAATTTTTCTAAGGTCGGTTTACGGAAACGCTCCGAATCATAATGCGGGGTGAACGAGCCGGGCAACCAACCCAAGCCATTCATCACCCCGAGTGAGCGCCCCATCGAATCGGTGGTGAATTGCTCAAACCAACAAATCGCCCCTGCCGAAACGCCCGTAAAGACCGTGCCAGCTTCGTAAGCCTGTTTAAAAATCGGCTCGAGTTCCCATGCCTGCCAGAGCGCCAAGGCATTTTTGGTACTGCCACCCGAAAAGTACAGCACATCGGCACTTAAAATCATGTCCTCCAAGTCTTCTGCCCAATCTTCGGTATGAAAAAGCGGCAAATGTGAGGCTTGGCAATTGAGTTGTTCAAAGGCTTTGTAAAACCGCTTGATATACACGTCAGAGTCACCTGCGGCAGTCGAGACAAAACAAACCCTAGGCACGGCAACTTCCCGAGCCGAACTTGCTACCTCGAGAATGTACTGGTCTAACAGCGAATTACTCGATTCTTGCGAAAATCCTCCTCCGCCCAAAGCAATAATTTGGCGCTTAATCACACTAGAAGCCGTGACCATATCCCAAGAAGCCACTTTAAGCAGCGTCGGTGGCACGAATGGCAAGGTATTTGAGGCAGCACTCAAGCTCAAAATGTTCTCCTCGAGTACAGGCTTAAGGGTTAAATCGTTGGTTAAAATTGGTGCGGTTTCCTCGATGGTCTCCATAAGTTCGTGCAAGGTTGGGGGTTCTAATGGTATTTCGGTACTAATTTCAAAATCCATAGACTCGCCCATACTTGAGGCTTTTGGCTCGAGATTCTGGTCAAAAGGTTCTGGTTGCACTATTTCAGGAACTTGGATGAATTCTATAATTTCAGGCTGCACAGAGAATTCTGGCTGGGTTGTTTCAACTGAGTTTTCTATTTCAGGCAAAACTAACGTAGACTTATTTTCTTCAATCATCTCTGGTGCTAAATTTGTGAAATCAATGGTTTGATTGAAGTCTTCATTTATTGGTATCTCGAGATTTGCTTGTGGTTGGGCTAACACCGCCAAAGCGGGGGTTTGGTACGAAACCAAGTTTGTGGCTTGGTCAAAAGGTGTCTCGAGTAAGTCGCTAATTAGTAAGCCTTCGGTAGAATCATTTGGCGAAGGTTCTACATCTGGTCTCTCTGGTGATAAAATTGCTTCGGGCATGACTTCGACTTCGGCGACCAGAACCTCGGCTGTGACCTTAGCAGATGGTTCATCTGAATCTGGAATGCCTTGACTTGTTGATGTTTCAGTGAGTGTTTTTGGTAAATCAACTGTTTCAAATTCAATAACTGGCGTTGGGTGTCGGACTGGGCTTAGATTTTCGCTATCTGGTACTGAAACCTCATCTTCAAACTCAAGAATAGGGTGTAATGGTTCAGACTCAGGAATTGAGTCTGCTGGTTCAAACTCAGCAATAGAAGCTATTTTTTCAAGCATAGGTGTTTGGGTCATGGTTTCGACCACTGGAAGCTGTGCAACACTTTCGACCACTGAAATAGATGCAACACTTTCAATCATCGGTATTGCCAGTTCAAGTTCTGGCGGCACTTCTTCAAATGCCTCATCTATCAGCATTGAATCCGGAATTTCTTCTTCTCGAGGTTCATGTTGGGCTGACATTTCTGGGGCATGTTGTATTGGCTCGAGGTCTGAGATTTTTGTTTGAGAATACTGTGGCTCGAGAAGTTGACTCCCTAAAGACATGGCTGGAATCTCAGAGATTGGTTGTGCTGGAATCTCGAACATAGGTTGTACAGGTGCTTGCACTGGAATCTCAGGGATTGCTTGCACTGGTAAACTTGGCTCGAGATTTTGTTCTGGCGGACGGTTAAATAACCGAGCCAAGACCGAATCGGCAGGAACAGCCACAATCCCCGACAAGCTCGAGTTCGGCGAAGATTCTTCGGTATCTAGGATTGCATCTGGCGGCAAATTTAAGGCGGCGAGTGTGGCTCGGCGTACCGCTTTTGTCCCACCAGCAGTCTGGTTAATAATGCCCATGGCTACGCCATCGCCAGCGTGAATCATGCCCAGCAAAACAAAACCAGTGTTGATAAAAGACGATTGGTAATTGGCGGCTTCGACCCCCGCTAAATCCATGACCCGCCGTGCCAAAGCGGTAATCGCAGGTGGTGGCGCATCTCTTGAACGATCAAAACGCCCAATCAGTTCCACTACGCGGTGTCGTGCAGCCTCTAAGGTCAAACCTGAAGCATTTAACACCTGTGCGGCTGTGCCACCTTCACGCAGTAAACCAAGCAGCAGATGCTCAGATTCAATCACAGCATGACCTAAGCGGTCTGCTTCTTCACGGGCGTAATGGAACACCAAACGCGCACGGGCATCTAAACGGTTCATGGTCATTACAGATAGTTTACGTCATTTGGCGCAAAAGAAAAGCACTTTTAAGCTCGAGTTGCGCTAATAAAGGCAATTCCTTTCCAAATTCGCCAAGTTTTATTTTGTACTTGTCTCGAGAAGGCGGTTTTTAGTTGTGTTGTAGCTTCTGCCCAAGCCTCGATTGGAATCTCAAAACCAGTTTGCATCGAATTCCAATATGCCAAAGGTGCATCTGAATCTGTAAATTCGAGGTACTGGTCTATAACTTTAAGTTCGGCATGACTAAAGACGGAACTTATTTGCTGCACTAAATCCGAATGAAAATACTTGGGTGTGAGGTGTTCTTTGATAAAAAACTCAAATTCTTGGTTGTGCTTTAATGTTTCCTCAATCACTGCCCAATAATCTGCCAAGTACCCATCGCTATTGGTCAAAGCCAGAAATCGCCCACGAGGTCGCAGTACCCGTGTAGCCTCGAGCAACGCCTTGGTGATGTCTGGAACGTGATACAGCATATGTCGAGCCGTCACAATATCAAAAGAATGCTCATTACAAGGCAATTCCATTGCGTTGCCTTGTAAAAATTCCACATCTGCGTGGTGACTTTGTGCAAGTTCAATCATACCTTCTGAGAAATCCAGACCAACCAAACGCCCTATATGCCCTTGGTTGCGTAAGCGAATCGGAAAAGCACCGTTAGCAGTCCCAATATCAAGCAGCGATTCGTTGGGGTTAAGTGCCAAAGTGACCCCACCAAATTCTCGAGCGGTTCGCCAATGGTGTACTTTTGATGGATTTCAATGCGAGTTTGAAGGGGCTGATTGGTTTTGTACTGCTCGGTTAGGTTGTGCATTACAGTGCCTCGAGACGAATCGGGGTGTTGTGGAAAATGCTACCTCCCGCGATGTCATTGACCGCTTGACTGGTCAGGGTATTGATTCCCAATCCGTCTGGCGCGTGTTTTCCCCACCACGTCCCCTCAACAATCACCACGCCTCGAGAGGTCGCTGGGGTCACTTTGGCTTGGCGGATGACACTGCCTTGCTTACTGGTCAGCCGAACCTGACCGCCGTGTTCAATCTTGTATGCGTCGGCATCGAGCGGGTGAATCATGGCTTGAGGTTGGTTTTCCTCGAGTTGCCGCAGTTTGGGTAATTCGCCGTAAGTGCTGTTCAAAAAGTGATGGGCTGGTGGAGTCATCAGTTTTAGTGGAAATTCGGCGTTGGGTGCGTCTTTGGGGGCAATGTACTGTGGGGCTGGGTCTAAGTGAAGTAACCCATCAGCCGTAAAACTCGAGCCGTTAAGGTAGGGCATGAACTGTTCTGGAACGTTTAAGCGCACAAAACCATTTTTTTGAAGCGCCTCGAGTGAAATGCCTTTGATGAACTCGTGTGAACTGTTCAGGAGTTCCCTTGTTAGTGTTTCGGTATCCCAATACAAACTTGGTTCGGTTAGCCCAAGTCGTTTGCCCAGTTCGCCAAAAATCCAAGTGTTAGAACGCGATTCAAAGTACGGCTCACAAGCAGCCTCGTTGTAACTCAGGTAATAATGCCCATACGCCGTGTACAAATCCTGATGCTCGAGAAAAGTGGTGGCTGGCAGCACATAACCCGCTAGTTCGGCAGTTTCGGTCATGGCATTTTCCAGAACCACGGTCAGTAAATCTTGGCGCTTAAACCCTGCAATCACACGGCTCGAGTCTGGGGACACCACCACAGGGTTGCAGTTATAGACAAATAAGGCTTGAATGCCGTTGTCTGGCTCGAGGGCAGTGCCGAGTTGATTCATATTGATGCGGCGGGTGCTAGGCTCAATCAAATGCGCTGCGCCTAGTTTCGTGCGATTTAATTGAAACGCGCCACTGGTACTTAACAGCGCTCCGCCCCCCAAGTATTTCCATTGTCCTGTCAGAATTGGCAGCATTGTCACGGCGCGTTGGGCGTTGCCTCCACCTTCATGTCGGGTCATGCCATAACTGGTACGAATAAATGATGGACTTGTGTTTGCGTACTCGAGCGCTAGAGCCTCAATCTCACTCGAGTCAATCCCCGTAACCTCGGCTGTTTTCTCCAGTGTCCAAGGTTGGGCTGCTTCTTGGTACGCCTCGAAGCCTCGAGCGTTGGCGCTTAGAAAATTTTGGTCGTGCAAATTCTTGGAGATGATGATATTGGCGATGCCAAGCGCCAAAGCTGCATCTGTTCCGGGGCGAATCCGAATGTGCTGGTCGGCAAATAAACTGGTTTTATTCTGGTACGGGTCTATGTGAATAATCCTTGCCCCATTGCGCCGAGCGGCGGTTAAAAATGGGGTCAAATGGCTGTTGGTGGCTAAACTGTTGATTCCCCACAGTAAAATCAGTTTGGCATTGGGGACATCTTCTGGGTTTGTGCCAAACCGCGCCGAGCCGTAAGTTTGCGCCCAAGCCTCACTGCCTGTCGAAGCACAAATCGTCTCCTCGAGTTCGGTAGCACCTAATGCTCTAAAAAACGCATGGGCATGCGTTCCCTGCATCAAACCCATTGTTCCAGCGTAATGATACGGCAAGATACTCTCTGCGCCATACTGCTCGAGAATGGTTTGTAGTTTTGCGGCAATTTCATCAAAGGCTTCATCCCAAGAAAGCCGCGATAAAACTCCTGCCGAATTGCGACGCATGGGAAATTTGGGGCGTGTCTCGAGGTATGCCCGTTCTGGATAGCGATACGTTTTACTGCACGCAAATCCCTTGGTGACGGGATGATTCACGTCGCCAGCTACTTTGATGGCTCGCCCATGCTCGAGTGTCACCAAGAGCGAACAGGCATCGGGGCAATCGAGGGGACAGGTCAAACGAACTGTTTTCATATTTAGCGCCTCGAGTGTTTACAATCGGCTGCGTGGGTCAAGTGCATCACGCAAACCGTCGCCTAAGAAGTTGATACTCAGGCTGGTTAAGAGAATAAATAATCCGGGCCAGAATACCGTAAAAGGATTTTGGAAAATCGCTTCTTGCGCTCCAGAAAGCATATTGCCCCAACTGGCAGTAGGTTCTTGAATGCCAAAGCCTAAAAAACTTAAAGCGGCTTCGGAGACAATTGTGTTGCCGACATCTAGTGTGACCTGAACAATAATCGGTGCGATGGCATTGGGCAGTAAATGCGAGAGCATAATCCGCCAGTCACTCGAGCCTAATGCCCGTGCCGCATCGGTAAATTCACGTTGGCGTAGGCTTAATACCAAACCACGAATCACCCGAGCAGTACCAAGCCAACCAAAAAGCGTTAGTACAAAAATAATTAAAACAATTGACCGCGATTGTCCAAAAAAGGTATTCAGCACGTCGCCAAGAGGTACTTCTGGGTTTGCCAGTAGTCCCGCCAAAATTAGTAAGAACGGGATGTTGGGTAAACTCAGCATCACATCAATCAGTCTCGAGATGGCATTGTCTATATCTATAATGATGGCTTTGTAAAAAGCATTGTATGCCGCAAAAGCGGCTAAGCCTCCACCAATTACCCATGCCACCACTGCCGAAGCCCCAGAGAACGTGGCTGCAAATTGCGAAGTTATTTGTAGCAATAAGAAAATGAGAATGACCCAGACCGACCAGCGCAGTCCAGTCCGCCAGATAAAACTCGAGCCTTCAGCATTTTTGCGTTCATTCCACAAGGGGCTACCGACCCCCACCGACATCAACCACGGAATACCACTG
>JAYWHB010000594.1:0-2686 GCA_043777915.1 Deinococcales bacterium | reverse complement strand
AGATTGTCAATACCACCACGCTTGGCGGGCGTTGGTATCGAGTGGCAAACCTCGAGGGCTACAGTTCTGATTTTGTGGTGCTGCTTAACAAGCGCTATGTTTTGGTGCAGTACGCCGACCAAGAGTATGTGAGCCTGATTGACCCGTTTTTAGGGCAGATGGTTTATCCAACCTCCAACTTTTTAACCGCATGGCTCAAAAATGGCTACGGGCAACTCTATGCCTTTGGGACAAGCAAAAAAATCCGAGGCAACTAATGCAGCTAAGCCTTGTGGCAACCATCACGCTCAGTCTGTTCAGTGGACTTTTAATCGATGCTGCCCTCAGACTCGAGGGGCTTGGTTATTTGGCATGGGTTGCTTTAATCCCGATACTGTACTTGCTCGAGCATCTGCCCAAAAAACGCTTGGCAGCCTTGGCAATGGCAGTCTCGAGTTTACCGATGGCGCTTTGGGTTTACGAGGGCGGCTTTTACGAATTTGGGATATGGACCAGTCTTGGGTGTAGCATTTTTACAGTTTTTTACGGGTTACTGGGGTTTTATACAGTTTTCATTCGTCAACGATTTGGAATAAATACCATGTGGCTTGGCTTCATTGCGGCGTGGAGTGGCTTGATGTTCTTGCTGATGCAGCCGAGCCTGACACAAAACATGGCGCACATCGGTTGGGCAGCCATGAGTGCCAGCACTGAAGGGACAGTTCTTTTGGGTGCAGCCACTTGGAGCGGTGCAACGGGTCTAGGGGTATTGCTTTGGGGCATTAACTTAGGCGTTTATCAGATAGTCAAAATTCGGTTGAAGCCTGCTTCACTTTTTTGGCTGATGGGTGTGTCAGCCATGCTTACCATCAGCCTTGGACTTGCACCAAGAACTCAAAAAACTGTTTTCTCGAGTCAAATGAGTATAGTCCAAAGTCCGTATTCTCAAGCCGATATAGTCTTAACGCCGTTTAATTCTGGGATGACCGCCAACTACTTTACAAGGCTACAAAAATTAGTCAAAAACGCAACTGGACTATTGGTTTTTCCAGAGCAAACCCTACCAAGCACCTACGACCTCGATAAACCGATGCCTGTAGCCATCAAAGCCTTTTTCTCGAGTTTGCCAGAAAGCATCATGGGCGTGGTAACAACTAAGCAAAAACAGGTTTTTAATACTGCCCAACTTTGGAAAAATAACTCACTCAAGCAAGTTTATGTTAAACAAGCCCCGATGCCCGGCGGCGAAGATGATCTCACGGCTGGAAACTCGAGCCAGCCAATACAAGCGGCTGGCTTGAACTGGGGAATGCTGATTTGCTACGAGAGCATTATTCCGTGGGTGGCTCGAGAAGCGGTTTTATCGGGCGCAGAGGCGCTGATGGTTTTAACCTCGGATGGTTTTGCAGGTGGTGCAAATACCCCCGAAGCCCATTGGCGTGGCTCGGTGGTGCTGGCAACGGCATTGGGACGCAGCTTGGTCTTTGCTTCTAAAACGGGTCCAAGCGCTTTTTCGGACTCCTCTGGGCAAATTCTAGCCGTCACGACTCGAGGGGCAAGCACGGTACTCGAGGGGACAGTCCAAGGTTCAACTGGCTTAACCCCTTATGCACAATTTGGAGATTGGCTTGGGGCGCTTGGACTGCTGCTGACCTTAGCCCTAAATTTAATGAAGCCAAAATACGCCAACAAGGTACTCTAAAAGATTAAACTGTCTTCATGGTTCGCTTGATTGTTGGTCTTGGCAATCCCGGTTTGCAATATGCAAAAAACAGGCACAACATTGGTTTTATGGTCTTAGACGAACTGGCAAAGCGTTTAAGCGCCACCTTTTTAACTCGAGGCAACGCACATTTAGCTGAAGCCCGAATTAGCAGTGGTAAATTATTTTTACTCAAACCCCAAACTTTTATGAATCTATCGGGTCATGCAATTGTGCCTTTGATGCGTTTTCATAAACTCGAGCCAGACCAAGTGCTGATAATTCACGACGACCTAGACTTGCCCTTTGGTCGGATTCGGGTGCGGACTGGAGGCTCGAGCGGTGGGCAGAACGGTGTCAAACACCTAACCGAACAACTTGGAACAGATGGTTTTGTGCGCTTAAAAATGGGTATCTCGAGACCACCCAAAGACTGGAGTGTGCCAAATTGGGTTTTATCAAATTTTGCCCCCGAAGAATTACCAATGCTTGAGCAAATCATCAAAATTTCTTTGGATGCCACCACCATCATCACCAAAGACGGCGCTACCGAAGCCCAGAATAAATTTAACAACACCGATTTACGCCCAAAACCAGAACCTAAACTTAACCCCGAACTTAAAACCCAATAATTTGCTATTCTCAAGTCATGGATTTCTTACCACTGTCCGAACTCGAGGTGCGGATTCTTGGTGCTTTAATGGAAAAGCAAATCACCACGCCTGATGCCTACCCGTTATCTTTGAATGGCTTAACCAATGCCTGTAATCAAAAAAACTCGCGGCAACCCGTCAGTAGCTACTCGGAGCGCGAAATTGAAAATGCGCTCGAGGTGATGCGACTCAAGAACCTGACTGGTTTTATTCGTGAACCCGGCGGGCGAGTGCAAAAGTACCAACATTATTTGTCTCGGGAAATGACCCTGAAACCAGATGAACATGCGGTGCTGTGTGTCCTGATGCTGCGTGGCGCTCAGACGGTTGGGGAGTTGCGTGGGCGCTGTGA
>JAYWHB010000593.1:0-7465 GCA_043777915.1 Deinococcales bacterium | reverse complement strand
TAAGAAAACGATCACCAAGTCCGACCTGATTGACATTTTGGCAGAAAAAACCGCCAACAAGAAAAAAGATGTCAAAGCCCTGATTGACGCATTTATTGGCGAAGTCAGCGGAGCGCTTGACAAAGGCAGTAAAGTCCAAATTACGGGCTTTGGTACATTTGAAGTGCGTAGCCGCAAAGCCCGCACAGGTGTTAAACCAGGCACAAAAACCAAAATTAAAATCCCAGCCAGCAAGTACCCAGCCTTCAAACCGGGCAAGGCACTTAAAGACAACGTTAAGAAATAATCTGTTCTGCGCTTTAGGTATGGTCTTTTGACCATGCCTTTTTTAATGTCCATTGTCTAGGCAAGGCAGGGTAAACTACCTGCATGACCCGCCTAGGGATTATCGGTTACACCAATGTTGCACCGCTTCTGCACACCCTCGAGTCTGAACTAAAAGGACAGGACATCACTTGGACTCGAGGTGTGCCAACCCAAATTAACGCTGCTTTACTCGAGGGCAGCGTAGATGTGGCGAACATCTCGGCATTTGAATTTATTGAACAGGCTGATGTACTTTGTGCCATTCCAGATTTTTCGATTTCGGTGCTTGGTGCAGTTTACAGCGTCAGTTTATTTCATACTGTACCGTGGCAAGAATTGCACGGGAAAACCATTGCAGTCACCACCCACAGTGCGACCAGTGTAAAATTGCTCGAGACGCTGCTAAAACTCGATGGTATAGAAGCCAAACTCGAGCGAGCCGAACCAAATTTAGAAACGCTACTCGAGAAATACCCAGCCGCGCTTTTGATTGGCGACGGTGCGTTAAGTGAATGGTACAGGTTGTGTGGTCCCATTTCCGAGACCACACAGATGTTCAGGCTACCAAATCAAGGGCGGCTCTCGAGTGGCAAGGCTGTTCAGGTCACAGACCTTTCTACATCTTGGTACGAACACACGGGAATGCCTTTTGTTTTTGCAGTTTGGGCAAGCCGCAAAGACAATCCACCGCCGCTCGAGTTGGTGCTGGCAATGCGTCGCGCTCGGCGCTACGGGCTTGGGCATCTAGCAGAAATAGCTGGTTTAGAGGCGCAGCGATTAGGATTACCCGAACGAATTGTCCAGCATTACCTTTGGAATTTTAGGTATCATTTGGAATTGCCCGATAAGGCTGGATTGGCTAAATTCTCGAGCTTGGTGCATCCGAACGGAGCAGAACTCAGCTATTGGGATGTTTGATGCTAAACTGCAATCATGCTCGAGAAAGTTGGTTTTAAGAATTTTTTAGCCCTGCGTGATGTTGAACTGACCCTTGAACCCTTAACGGTGATTGTTGGACCAAACGCCAGTGGTAAAAGCAGCATTCTCGAGGGGATAAGAAGAATGCTTCAAGTCAAGACAAGTATTACCGAATTTTTGAGAAGTGGGGACGATTTTTTAGATGGTGAAGAAAATAACTCATTATCAACGCTTTTATCAAGAAATTCAGAATCAGAGTTCTTATCGATTTCTTTTACTCGCCATGGTTTACAAAGTTCCAAGTTCCAATTGGATACAAAAAATGGAAGTTTCAACTATTTTGTTGATGACAATCAAAAACTTACAAAAAACAGTGCTAGTGGTTACTTTGTAAAAGATGTGGTCATCCCTTCACTGCCCATCAAATACTTAGAATTTTCTTATCGAGAAGTTGCCAGACCCTCATATACGAGAAACCCAGAGCCGTATCTCGAGAAAACTGGCAAGGGTTTAGCCACAATACTTTCAAATATGAAACTTCTTGATGATGAAAAGTTCTTAAAAATTGAAAAACATCTTGCTTCAATCATCATGAATTTAGTCAAAATAAAGATTCAAAGAAAACCAGTTCCTCCTGCATATTGGTTCAATATGCCTCCTCAAAAACCAATGCAGATTCCTGAAAGAAGTACAACAAACTCAGAAACTGGTGAAGAGCTACTATTTGATTTTGTCAATGCTCCTGACGTTCCTGCAAATCGAGTTAGCGAGGGAACACTCTTTGCCTTGACTGTTCTTGTAATGGCTGCCTCAAGTGAAAACGATACAGTTATTTTGATTGACGACATTGAACGCGGTTTACACCCCAAAGCCGTTAAAGACCTGATTCGTGTGCTACGTGAAATTCAAGCCATCACGCCAAATCTACAAATTATTGCCACCAGTCATTCGCCTTATGTGCTGCATGAACTCGAGCCTAAAGAAGTTCGTGTGACCACTTTTGACCCTGAACTTGGAACACTCGTTGCACCTCTCGAGGCATATCCAAATTTTGAAGAGTGGCGTGATTCCATGACCCCCGGAGAATTCTGGAGTTTTGTCGGCGAAGACTGGGTTAAAGATGTGTCTTTGGAGAAATCGCGTGCCTGATGTTTTTATTGCTTGCGAAGCAGTTGCCGATTTAAGAGTTGCCAAAGGTTTTGCCGAGCGTGTTTTGCTTAACGAACTGACTTGGTTTGAGGATTTGACTTTGGAGGCTCGTCCAATTTGGGGTGGTTTTTTACAAGGCACAGAGTTTTTGCGTTGGGCAAGTATCCGTAGTGTCTATAAAGCTGTCGAAGATGAAAAACCTGCTCGAGTTAGTGCTGTACTTGGTCGTTTTGGGAATGGCATTCCACCTAAACTCGAGGCAATAAACGCACTTAAAGCCTTGCGTTTAGCTGAATTAACCACGGCTTATGCAGTTATCTTAATGCGCGACACAGATGCCCACAAACAAGCCGAATTACGGGCTGGACTTTTGCATGGCTTTGATGAGTATTTGCGTACTCGAGTGAATAATGCACGTTCGGCTGTTCAGGTGATTTTAGCTACACCAGACCGTTATCGTGAAGCATGGTTACTGGCTGGTTTTGTAGCAAAAAATAATCTAGAACAATCCAAAGTTAATGCTGAAAAACACGTCCTATCTGGGATTGACCCGTTTCAAGAACCACACCGTTTACAAGATGCGCCAAATAATCTGCGTTGTGCCAAGGATATTTGGAATCGTCTATCTGACCAAAACGAAACTCGAGAAGAGGCTTGTTGGTCTAATTCAAGTCTCGAGGTGTTGCGAACCAACGGCGAAGGTTGTGGATTAGTGGCTTATTTGGATGAAGTTAAGAATTTTCTAGTCCCTGCGCTGTCTGGGCGTTTATAAGCCATTGCCAAGGTTGCTAATTTTTGTTACACTGCCGCCTAATTCCACCCTAGGGTGCGAGTCCAGCCTCGAGATGCTGGCGTGGCGGAGTCTGTCGAAATGGCAGGCTTTTTTATGCCTGTACGGAGGTTTTTATGCGAAATAAAATCAGTAATTTTGTGGGTAGCCCGATGTTTTCTGGTACATTACTGCTGGTTGCGGCATTATTGGCGCTAATTTGGGCAAATTCAGGGTTCTCGAGCAGTTACGAAGCCCTTAAAAATCTGCGTTTAGCACTGCCAATTCTGGCACTCGATAAACCACTTGAGTTATGGGTCAATGATTTTCTGATGGCAATTTTCTTTTTGCTGGTCGGCTTAGAATTAAAGCGCGAGATTTTAACGGGTGAACTCAGCAATCCCCGTGGCGCAAGTCTGGCGATTTTTGCAGCCCTTGGCGGGATGCTTGTCCCAGCCTTGATTTACACTGTTTTTAATCTTGGAACACTTGGCGCGTCTGGTTGGGGTGTTCCAATGGCAACCGATATTGCCTTTGCGGTTGGTGTGTTATCGCTGCTTGGTTCTCGAGTACCAGTGGCGCTTAAAGTTTTCTTAGTGGCTCTAGCAGTGGTGGATGACATGGGCGCAGTCATTGTGATTGCTATTTTTTACACCAGTAAAATTGATCCGTTCATGCTTGGTCTGGTCGGTGCGGTTTTGGCGGCTCTTTGGGGTTTGAACGCGGCTCGAGTTAAGGTTTTACCACCTTATTTATTGCTTGGCTTGGTGCTATGGTACGTGGTACTTAAAAGTGGTTTACACGCCACGATAGCAGGGGTTTTACTTGCCAGCACCATTCCGTTAGGTAAAGATGCAAATAGTCCACTCGAGACTTTGGAGCATTGGTTAAAAAAACCAGTCAATTTTGCCATCATGCCAATTTTTGCGTTTTTTAACGCGGGAGTGCCAATTGGTACAGCTTTGGCTGGTGGGGTCAACCAAATCACAACTGGCGTTTTTTTTGGGTTACTGCTTGGTAAACCAATTGGAATTACTTTGTTTTCGTGGTTAGCGGTTCGCAGTGGAATTTCTCAATTGCCACGAGGAGCAACTTGGGCAATGCTGCTTGGGGTTGGAATGCTGGGTGGGATTGGTTTTACAATGGCGCTTTTTATCGCTAACCTAGCCTTTAAGAACAACCCCGCGCTGCTCGAGACGGCGAAACTCGGGGTCTTGAGTGCCAGTTTCTGTACAGCGATTCTTGGTTTGGTCTGGCTTCATTTTTGCAGTAAAAAAGGCAGCCCCGAAGCGCTGCCAACACGTTAAGCCCCGCCAACCGCCAGCACTTTGACCCGTACACTAGGTGAACCAGCCCTAGCCATTGGACTAAATTCAAGGTCATTGCCAATGGCTTCTATGTCTTGCAGCATCTCGAGAAAGTTTCCAGCCACGGTAAAATTTTCTAAGGCATGGCTGACCTTGCCGTGTTCGACCCAAAAACCATCGGCTTGAAGGCTAAATTCACCAGTAATTTCGTTGACTCCTGCGTGCGTACCATGCACATCGGTTAAGAGTAATCCTGTATCAATCTCCTCGAGCAGTTTTTCTTTGCTGTGCTGCCCAACTTCGAGGTAAAAATTGCTGGTGTCTATGCCAATTGTGCCTCGGTAGGAAAAGCGCGAAGCATGACCTGTGCTTTTTACACCGTCCTTAGAAGCGGTTTCGGTGTTGTGCAAAAAAGTTTTTAGCACACCGTTTTCGATTAAACGAATGTGCTGACTTGGGTAGCCTTCGGCATCAAAGGGTCTTGAAGCCAGTCCAGCAGGACGGGTTGCATCATCTATGAGTTGCACCAGACTCGAGCCGATGGTTGTACCGAGTTTACCCACAAGCGGGCTTTTGCCTTCTTGCACCATTTTGGCACTAAAAATATCCGAATAGGAATTAAGTAAGGTTGCCATACAGTTATTTTCGATCACCACGGGATATTTGCCAGTCGTAGGGATTTTTGCACCCAGTTTTTTAACGCTTTTACGCACCGCTTCTAGGGCTGTTTTGGTCGGGTCTAGGCTTTCAAATTCTCTGGAAAACTGGAAATCAAATGCCATTTTGTTCTGCCCGTTTTCATGAACCAGTGGCGCAGCGTACTGCATTGCGTAATTGGCTTTGTAATGGCGGTCTAAGCCTTCGGTATTAGCCACACTGGTTTCCGATTCGCCGTCTTGGTACATCATGTACGGCACACTGACGACCCTAGCATCGGCGGCTCTGGCAACACGGTCAAGCTCGAGTGCCACAGCCACTTTACGGTCTACCGTCACTCCACTTAGCCCCTCGCCAAACAAATCGCCAATATGCGGTGGTTGGGGGTGGTTTGCCAAGACTGCATGACCTTCTGGGGACACCAAAGCCGCATTCTCGAGGGCATTTTCTAAGCAGCGCAACAGCGCAGTTTCGGATAAGTTTTCGGTATACGAGTAACCCCAAGCCCCGTTTTGCAATGCCCGAAGCCCCAATCCAGCCCGTTTGGAGAGCTTAAATTCAGAGACTTCACCTTCATACGCCTTAATGCTGGTACTCGAGTTGCGCGAAGCAAAAACTTCTACCGTTGCTCCACGTATTGTGGCTTCTTGTAAAATAAAGGCTTTGGCTGCGTCAAAACTAAGTTGGTTCATAATATCTCCTTTGGAGAGGCGAAGGGCGAAGGTAAAAACCTTTGCCCTTTGCCTTTCACCTTTCACCTTTTGCCTCTACGCCCTTCCTCCAACTGTAATTTCACTGATTAAAATATGGGGTTGTCCAACATCGGTGGGGATACTGCCCGAAACACTACCGCACATGCCTTGCCCTCGAGCCAAGTCGGATGCCACACCAACGATGTTCAGTAAGTCCCGTGCGCCATTACCAACCAAGGCTGCCCCACGAACTGGTTCACAAATTTCGCCATCGCGGATGATATAGCCTTCGTTGACCGTAAAATTATAATCGCCAGTACCGGGGCTAACACTACCACCGCCCATTGTTTTGGCGTACAAACCGTATTTGACTTGTTTTAAGAGGCTTTCGGGGGTTTCGGGTCCTTGGGTAATAAATGTATTTCGCATTCTCGAGGCTGGGGCAAAAGTATAATCTTGACGACGACCTGAGCCAGTTCGGGCATAGCCCGTTTTCATTTCGCCAACTTTATCCACCATGTAGTTTTTAAGAATCCCATTTTCGATTAAAACTGTGCGCTCGCTAACCATGCCTTCATCGTCTACGTTGATGCTGCCCCAAGCCCCGGGGATTGTGCCATCATCCACGGCGCTTAAAGATTCATGGGCGATTCGCTCACCGATTTTACCCGCAAACACACTGGCTTTTTTCTCGATGGCAGTCGTCTCTAAGATATGCCCGCAAGCCTCATGGAAAATCACACCGCCAAAAGCATTACCAATCACCACTGGAATCGTTCCAGCCGGAGCAAAACCCGCATAGAGCATTGCATTGGCAATTCTGGCAGCTTCGATACCAATTTGTTCGGGCATATCACCAGCAAAAAATTCCATGCCCATGCTTGCCCCGGGCAAAAAAGCCCCATCTGAACGGTGTGCGCCATCTTCGGCAATCGCATTACACGCCATTCTCGAGTAAACCCGTTCATCTTCGACCCAAAGCCCGTCAGAATTGGCAATCAGGACTTTTTGCACCCAATCAAAGTAGCGTACATCTATGGTTTTTACATGCCCGACTTTGGCGGCTAGACTGGCGCGTTTTGCCAATGCTAGTTTCTCGAGTTTCTTGGTCTCGAGTGGGTGCTTGGTAACAGTATAAAGCTTACGCGGCGCAGCCACCCTAAAATCCAAGCCACCCGCCCCAGAGTTGTTCACTTCGCCAGCGTAACCACTCGAGCGAGCCACTGCTTCGGCAATGGTTTTTAAGCCGTTGCTAGAAACATCGTTGGTATAAGCATAAACGACTTTTGTACCGTACAGAACTCGAATACCCGCACCAAAATCGTTGCCTCCGCCAGCGTCTTTGACTTCGCCATTTAAGAGGTGCAGTTGAGAAGTGATTTTATCTTCGACGAAAAGGTCTGCAAATTCAGCGCCACCAGCTTGCGCTATTTTTAGAACCTCACTGACCAGAGTTGACTCGAGCATAGAACAGTAGTTTAGCCAGCTACTGGTTGCATGGCTAGACTGGGACGCAAGTTGATGTCTTCTAGCCACGTCCGCCAATCGTCATTTCGCCAATCAAAACATGAGGCTGCCCTACTTCAACCGCAATTGTTCCAGATACACTGCCACAAAAACCGGGACTTCGCACCAAATCACTAGCCACAGCAATTACATTTTGTAAA
>JAYWHB010000592.1:0-2689 GCA_043777915.1 Deinococcales bacterium | reverse complement strand
ATGGGCAGTGGCTTCACCGCCCGCCCCTGCAATCATGGTCTTGTTGGTGGGAATAGCTTCTCGAGCCGCCGCCAGCACCTTTAGGCGCTCAGGTTCATCTAAGTAGGCTACTTCGCCATTAGAACCAAGGATTAAAAAACCATCCACATGAGGCTCGAGCCAAGCAATTAACTGTTGCAAGGCTGGCAAGTCCAAAGAACCATCTTTTTTGAATGGGGTGGGTACAGGCGGGAATAATCCAGTCAGCATGAATACAGTCTAGCACCTTTAACTGGTTTTGAAGACAAAAAACGCACACCTGATAAGCCAAGGGTTTTTAGAATTTTGTTGTATCGTTTAATCAAAGGAAAAAGGTGAACATGAAAAAAATTAGCATCGCACTGGTTGGTTTAACATTGTTTGGGCTGGGGATGGCACAACAAACCCCGAAACTCGAGAAACCCGTTTGGTTTACGCCTTCGGTTGGTGGAGTGATCAACTCGGCGCGTTTTAATGGCAACGACAGCCTAGCCATGACCACAGGCTCAGATGGAACAATTCAAATTTGGAACAGCAGCACAGGGCAGCTGACTCGCAGTATCAAAGCCAGTTCTGGACGGCTTTATTTAGCGGTTTTTTCCAAAGATGGTTCAAAAATACTCTCTTCTGGGGCAGATGACACAACGCGGATTTGGAATGCCAAAACAGGTGAGTTAATTAAAGAACTAGAAAGTGGTTCGTCAGGTGCAAATTTTTCGCCAGACGGCAACCGTCTGGTCATGGCAGCCAACAACAACAAAGACCTTCTGGTGGTAAACAGCAAAGACGGCAAAACTGCCTTAACCTTAAAAGGACATAGCGAATACATTTACGAAGCTGAATTCTCGCCAGATGGTAGTCGGATTGTCTCCTCGAGTGATGACACAACCGCCAAAGTCTGGGATGGCAAAACAGGTAAATTGATTCGTTCCTTTAAGCACACCGAATACGTTTTAGATGCGGCTTTTATGGCGGGTAACTCGAGAATCGTGACGGGTGATGATGGCGGTTTGATGCGGGTTTGGGATGTGGTAACGGGCAAAGAACTGAAAAAACAAAAAGTCGGTGAGAGTGGTATTGCTGTGGTTGCCGTCAGCCAAGACCAAAGTACATTTTTAACTGGCAGTTACGACTCGAGCATTCGACTCTGGGACTCTAAAACATTCAAAGAAATTCGGGCTTTTAAGGGACACGAACGGGCTATTTATTCTTTAAGTTACGGCGCTAAAGACCAAAAAATCATTTCTGCCAGCAGCGATGGCACGGCTAAAATTTGGGATACCAAAACGGGTAAGCAACTCTTTTCGTACAACAAACACAGCTTTAATGCCAATTCGGTAGCATTTTCTAATAACAACAAGAAAATCCTGACCAGTACAAATTTACGTGATGTGCGGATAATGGATACCGAAACTGGTAAAGAACTGCTTAAATTCCGCATTGGCGAAGTGCTTGCCACGGCTAATTTTTCACCCGATGGGGTTAATTTTGTGACCGCCAGCGACATCCACGGTGATGTTTGGAATGCCAGCACTGGCGAATTGGTGACCTCCTTAAATGGTCATGAAGGCGGAATGCTATCGGCGATTTACTCAAGTGATGGACTGAGTATTTTAAGTGTTGGCGAAGATAAAACCGTGCGGCTTTGGAATTCGACTTCGGGCGAACAAAAATGGCAAATAACCCACGAAAAAGAGGTAGCCAAAGCCATTTTCTCCACAGACCAAAAACAAGTCATCAGTTTAGATGCAACTGGCACAACTTTTATTTGGGATGCCCAAACAGGCAAAGAAATCAGTAAGTTTGCTGCCACAACCCCCGATTATCATTATTCACCAGCCTTGATTCCAGTCGGTAATAATGTTGTGATTGCATCTAACCGACTTGACGGTGGTATCGGGGTTTGGGACTTAAACAACAAAGCCCTTTTTGAGCCTCGAGCCGATGAACTGAGTAAATCTGGTACAGTCCAAGCCGTTTCAGCCGATGCTTCAATGGCTTTGATTAACTTAGGCGACAGCATTTTTATTCAAGAATTCGCCACAGGAAAAACCCTGCTCGAGATTCCTAACTTTGACAGCCGTTCAAAAGCCCAATTTAGTGCCAACAACCAGCAATTAGTGGTGGCTTCGCCAAGTGGACTGCAATTATTCCAAATACCAAATGAACTCCTGACCCAAGTCAAAAAATTAGATGTACCCGCCTTGCAAATTTCTATCCCAAGCAGCCCAACTAACCTTGAAATTCGAGTGGGTATCATTCTTGCCCTAAGCACCAAAGGCGTATTGAGTGGCGTACAATTCTTGGGCTTAAAACGTTTAATCGAAGAGAAAGCCGAACCTAAAGAACTCACCGATTTTCTCGAGACACGCCTACCCGAAAAAGACTTTTTAGAATTGGTCTATGCTGGATTTTTTGAACGATTCAATGTCCCACGCGGTAAGCCGTAAGCAAAAGCAGTTGCAACCCCCTTGTCAATTTAGGCAAGGGGTTTTTCTTGGAGCCGCTTAAAATCCTTTGGGGTATCCACATCAAAAAGTTTTTCTTCATCCCAGTCCATAAAAACCGTTTGCTCGAGATGCTGCATGATTAAAGGCTTCGCCCCAGTTTTTCCCAGCATGGGCAGCAGTTGACTCGAGAAGAGATGCGGTGGGGCAATCACATCACCAAA
>JAYWHB010000591.1:0-20697 GCA_043777915.1 Deinococcales bacterium | reverse complement strand
CTCTGCCGCAGCGCGAGATTTTTTTGGCGCGGCTAAAGCGTTACTTACCCGAGTTACTGGCGGGCTTGGGCGTGTATCAGGTCACGGATGCCCAAGTGCATTCGCTCCTTAAAATCATGGTGCAGCATCACATGGCGCGTAAACCCAGTTTGCGTTTACTTGACCTCGAGCGCCGCCTGTCCCCAGACTGGTTTCAACGCCCCGAGACTGTGGCGTATGTGGCGTACACCGAGCGGTTCGCGGGGGATTTACGCGGTGTGATTGACAAAATCCCGTATCTCGAGTCGTTAAAGATTCGTTATTTGCACCTGATGCCGTTTTTGCAACCACGCCCAGCCCCGCACGACGGTGGGTATGCAGTGCAGAATTACCGTGAAATCCGTTCTGACCTTGGCACAATGGATGACTTAGAGCATTTGACTACGGTTTTGCACCAAAAAGGGATTAGTTTATGTTGTGACCTTGTGCTAAATCATGTCGCCATGGAACATGAATGGGCAACTCGAGCCAGCAATGGCGAAAAAAAATACCAAGATTATTTTTATTTTTTTCCAGACCGCCAAGTCCCAGACCAGTTTGAAAAAAGTCTGTCAGAAGTCTTTCCCGATTTTGCACCCGGCAACTTTACATGGAACGCCGAGTCTAAAAACTGGGTTTGGACAACCTTTAATGCTTGGCAGTGGGACTTAAATTGGAGCAACTTTGAGGTTTTTCTCGAGTTTGCCGATGTGATTTTGTGGCTTGCCAATAAGGGCATAGATATTTTTAGATTGGATGCAATCGCTTTTATTTGGAAAAAAATCGGTACGAATTGCCAGAATTTACCCGAAGTGCATCAAATTACCCAAGCACTGCGCAGTGTGGCGCGGATTGTTACCCCAGCCGTGATGATTAAAGCCGAGGCAATTGTGCCACCCAACGACCTGATTCATTACCTCGGGCGCGAACAGCATTACGGCATGGTTTCGGACACCGCTTATCACAACACCCTAATGGTGCAACTCTGGTCTAGCCTTGCCTCGAGAGACACGCGCTTAATGAGTCATGCACTGCGCCAATTTCCGGCTAAACCCGCCAATACTGCTTGGAACACCTATTTACGTTGCCATGACGACATCGGTTGGGCAATTTCAGATGCCGATGCTGTAGCGGTTGGCGTGGATGGCTACGGACACCGCAAGTTCTTATCCGATTTTTACAGTGGTGAATTTGCAGGGACATTTGCTAAAGGACTGGTTTTTCAAGAAAACCCGAAAACCCATGACCGCCGTATCTCTGGCAGTGCGGCTAGTTTAGCGGGTTTAGAACAGGCACTCGAGCAACAAAACCCAGACTTGGTAGACTTGAGTGTCCAGCGCTTACTCATGACCCATGCAATTGTGTTTTCGTTCGGCGGTGTGCCACTTTTGTATATGGGCGATGAACTTGCGCTCCTCAACGACCGTAGTTTTCTTACAAACCCTGAAATGGCAATGGATAACCGTTGGGTGCATCGCCCCAAAATGCCTTGGGAATTACTGAAGCAACTCGAACAGCCAAGCAGTTTGCAGCAAAAAGCCCAAGCTCGAGTCCAGCAAGGGATAAAGCAAATTATCGAAGCCCGAGTTCGCACGCCGCATTTACATGCCGCCATCGAAAGTACAGTTCTCGAGTCGCCCAATACCCATATTTTTGCCTTTGAACGGCAACACCCGCTTGGTCGTTTATTATGCCTTTTCAATTTTAGCGAAGAACCGCAAGCCATTCCAGCTTGGTGGCTTGGGTTTGTTCAAGCCAAAGATTTAATCACCCTAAAAAGCGTTTATGTTGAAGCTGGAATGCTCTGGTTAGCCCCATACCAATACTTTTGGTTAGGACAAGAATAGTGTACTGGGTGTAAAACATTTATGCTCCAATACTTTTGATTAGGACAAGAACAGTGTACTGGATGTGAAATATATACATTCCTAGGATTTTTATGTTAATTTAGTCGCACTACATGACGGGAGACGCATTGGTTTTATCATGTGCGGTTTTGTGTGGGCTGAGGGAGTGTTTATATGAACCTCATTTCCATAGGAAGATTCTCCCGTTTGACTGGGTTGTCTATACGTGCCTTACGTCTGTACGGCAGTGAAGGTATTCTCGAGCCAAGACTGATAGACCCCGACACAGGCTACCGTTATTACACCCATGAACAAATTGATATTGCCGAACGGATTAAATTGCTGCGTGAGTGCGAAATGCCACTTGAGCAAATCCTTGGGCTGCTCAAAAACCCAAGCCAAACAACCAAGTACCTGCAAGAACACCATCAATTTATTGAAAATCGCTTAACTGCCCACCGTTTAATGCTTCGTAAGCTCGAGACCCTCATCAATCAAACAACCCCGTTATTTACAGTCACCATGCGTCTCTCGAGCCATCAGCAAGTGGTTAGTTTAAGTGAACAAGTTATTTGGGAGGAAATCAATCGGCTTGGAGTCATAGGGAAAATCCTCGGAGAATTATTTTACTTTACCCGTGCCAATAAAATTCAAACCAATGGATCGGCTTTTTGTATGTTCCCAATGCCATTTCGTAAGCGCCAGATTGAACTTAAAGCCTGTATGCCGGTTACACATTTGCAGCCAAACCAAGACCCTTTTGAATTTATTGAATTACCACCTGTAGAACTTGCCTCTACGATTCATTCTGGGGAATACAACACCCTACCCCAAACCCTCGAGAAGCTGAATTTATGGCTTTCAGACAATAACCATGAAATTATTGGCGATGTCCGAGAAACATACTTGGAGCATCCTTTATCTGTGCCAGAACCAGACCAATACCGCACCGAAATTGCTGTGCCAATAAAGCGTTAAACTTACTTATGCTCAATGCCGAATTGCAACCCAGTAAAATCACCGAAACCTTAGAGAAATTACATGTCCGAATCGAGCATCGTTTTCCAAGCAGTGGTTTGGGGCAAACTTGTGCCGATTTAATCGTTTTTTCGCAACAAACGCCCTTGGTAACAGCCGAAATCATTAAGCCTATCTGGTGGTTGCGTTGGACAATCGGAATTTTTATTGGCATGGTGTTGCTGGCGTTAGTCCTGACCATCTCGAGCCTAAATGTCACGGTTGGCGCACTGAACATTAGTGATTTAATTGGTTTACTCGAAGCCACGACCAACGAAATTGTTTTAATTGCGGCAGGAATTTTTTCTTTAAGCACCATCGAAACCAGAGTCAAACGGGCAAGGGTGGTGGATGCCCTGAATAAACTTCGCAGTGTGGCGCATATTGTAGACATGAAACAACTTTCTAAAGACCCAGACGACCCAAACAGCCAATTGACTGACACCGAATTAGGACGTTACCTCGATTACTGCTCGGAGATGCTGGCTTTGATTTCCAAAATTGCCTTTTTGTACATTGCCCAATTCGACGACCCAGATGCCAACCAAAGCGTCAATGAACTCGAGACTTTAACCACTGGGCTATCGCGTAAAATCTGGCAGAAAATAGCGATTTTGCACAACCGCAAACCAGACTCGGGCAGCTTGGAACGCGGTGGGGCTTAGTGACCGACACGAGCCTGCTAAAGTGCTAGTATTGCCTTATTCATGACTGACTTTGACGATTGGATGAAGCGCAACAAGGCTGCCCGTCCAGACCTAAACCCTGAAACGGGGATTTCTAAGTTAGCCAAGCGCATTGCCGAGGAAAATAAGCTCGATTGGACAAGCATTAAAGGTACAGGACAAGACGGTCTAATCATCGAAAAAGATGTGCTGATGGCAGTTGCCAAACGCAAGACTTAAAACTCGAGTGCCATTTTAGCGGCTGCGACTGCTAAATCTAAATTGGCAGTGCGAACCTCTAAATTGCCAAGTTTTGCCCGTACCGATTGTTCAATAATCGGGGAAACTTGTAGCGCTCCGCCAGCCAAGGCAATCGGTAAAATTCCGACGCGGCGCATGATTCGACTGGCTAACATCGCTATTTCTGCCCCAGCCTGCTCGAGAATTTGGGTAGCATCGGGGTCGCCAGTCGAAGCGACCTGTCCAACAATTTTAGCAAAAGCCGCTACAGCCTGCCGTCCGCCTTTGTAGACATGCTCACGCAGTACCGCCCAATCGCTCGAGTTGCCAATTTCCCAAAAAATGGCTCTGGCAAGCGGATGACTTTGCGGATTTTCAGAAATATCCATTAAGGTTGTGACAAACTCTAAGGCTTTTTGACCAATGCTAAATCCACCACCGGGGTCGGAAATTAAATAACCGCGTCCACCAGCCCTGACCAAACTGCCATCGGCTTTTAAGTGGTAAGCAATCCCACCTGTGCCAGCGTAAACCAGTATCCCTTCACCGGGTTCAAAATGCGCCAGATACGCCAAATCCATGTCCGACATGACCGAAACTTCACGTAAACCTAAGCCCTCGAGCAGTGCCTGTTGATAAAACTGGGCGGCTTCATCGCCCATGCTTAAGCCCGTAATGCCAGCCACAGCATGGGTTGGCTTAAACGCCGAGAGTGCAAAGGCAAGCGTCTCGAGTGCCGCAAAGTTCTCAGACCGTTGTTCGGGGGTGAAAATATGTCCAGTTAAAGGCGCAGAACGCCCTGAAGCCACGACCTCGAGACTGGGCAAGAGTAACGCCCATTTGGTCGAGCTTGCCCCAGCGTCTAAGCCGAGGAGCAACGTTTCATTTGTCATGCAGCGCAATATACCCAATTTTCAGGCGTGCTACGCTGTTCTATGCTTCCCACAATACTGACCCTGATTAGTTTACAAATTCCATTCCCGCTCGAGCGCGAAAAACCATTTGTTTACAAGTGGGATAAAGAAGTCTTCCAAACGGTTTTTGACCCGACCCGAGTGACCTACCATGTCGAATTTGCTGGCGCTCAAGCGGTCAGCACCAGCACCAGTGGCTCGAAGTACATTACGACGCTGCTTTACTTTCCAGAACGCAAATTATTACTGGCGCATTTGTTTTTGCGGATTGCCCTAAACCCACTCGAGCTAAGCCTAAACTGCGCCATGAAACTCGAGGATAACGTCTGGAAAGGACTAGGGCGGATGGAAAGCGCGGCGACTTTTGTGACTAAACTTGCCGAAGGTGGCAAATGGTACGGTGAGCCTTGCAGTTTTGAGCTTGCCAAAACCAGTTAGGATTTGAGCTTGCAAAATCAACTTAGTTCACCTAGACTAAGTGCATGATTCAAGTCAACATCCACGAAGCCAAAACTAGACTGTCTGAACTGCTCGAGCGTGTCCAAAATGGTGAGCATGTCACCATTGCCAAAGCGGGCAAACCAATTGCTGAACTGAATAAAATATCCAAAGTCAAACGCCAACCCGGTTTTTTGGCAGCCGAGTACCGTATTGGGCAAGAATTTTTTGAGGCAGATAAAGAAATCGAAGCTGAATTTGAAAATTCGAGTATCTTTCCGAGTCAAGCCAAATGAATGTTCTACTGGATACACATATTTTGATTTGGTGGGCAACCAACGACCCGCAACTATCCAGTCTGGCTCGAGAAATCATTGAAGACACCAATAACCGTATTTACTTCTCGAGCATCAATGTCTGGGAAGTGGCGATTAAACATGGCAAAGGGCATATGAAATTATCGCCAGCTTTAATGCGGCGCGGTGCGCTTGCACATGGTTTTGAGTTACTGGTTTTTCACGATGTTCACGCGCTGTATGTCTCATCGTTGCCAAAAATCCACAATGACCCTTTTGACCGAGCGCTGGTTGCCCAAGCCTTTGCTGAACCAATGCACCTTTTAACCCACGATGCTCTGATGGCTGAGTACGGCGGTACAGTCATGCTGGTATGAGACCCATATCGAACTGGTATGAGCATCAGACTGGTATAACCCACAACCATCTTCTCGAGCCGAACAGGTTAGCCTAAACCCATGATTGATTCGCTCATTGGTAACACCCCAATCCTCCAACTCAAAAGGGTTCTTACGCCAGACAGCGCCGAAGTCTGGGTCAAACTCGAGGGACAAAATCCGGGTGGAAGCATCAAAGACCGTACTGCCCTAAGCATGGTTTTAGATGCCGAAGAACGCGGGGTCCTAAAACCGGGTGGAACAATTGTTGAACCAACCTCTGGCAACACTGGCATTGGCTTAGCCCAAGTTGCCGCCTCGAGAGGTTATAAACTGATTCTGACCCTGCCCGCCCAAATGTCTGAGGAACGCAAACGCACCTTAAAGGCTTACGGCGCAGAACTGGTGCTGACCGACCCTGAACGGCGCATGTTAGCCGCCATCGAAGAAGCCGAGCGTATCGTCTCGAGTATTTCGGGTGCGTGGATGCCCAATCAATTTGAAAACCCAGCCAACCCAAGAATTCATTATCAAACCACAGGACCTGAAATCTGGGCGCAAATGCAGCACAAGATGGATATGTTTGTTTACGGCACGGGTACGGGTGGCACGATTAGCGGCACTGGCAAATACTTAAAAGAACAAGACTCGAGTATTCAGGTGGTGGCTGTCGAACCAGAACGCAGCAAAGTCTTGTCGGGTGGTGAACGTGGGCAACACGGCTTTCAAGGCATGGGACCGGGTTTTATCCCCAAGAACCTAGACCGCAGCATTTTAGACCGTGTGGTCACGGTTCTCGAGGAGGATGCTTTTCCGTTTGCGCGGCGCTTAGCCCGTGAAGAAGGCTTATTTGTTGGTATGAGCGGTGGCGGTATGATTTACAGTGCAGTGCAGTTAGCAAAAGAACTTGGTGTGGGTAAACGAATTGTAACAATCGCTTGTGATACAGGTGCGAGGTACTTAAGCACCGACCTGTTTGCTTAAGGCTTGGGATGGCAGTACAACTCACCTGAGTGCTGTATTGCCTCGAGATAAAGCGTAGGGCTAAACAATCCACGGCGACCCAATTCCGCCATCAGTTCAGATGCGCCAATGGCTTCCATCGGAATTTGATAACTTTCGGGTTTTTGATTGGTAAAAATAAAAACTTCGTCTTGCTCGAGGAAGCCGCCAGCGCAAAAACAAATTCGGATGATGTCGTGCCAGTAAAAATGGTCTGACCAACCTTCTGAGCCACTTGGGGAAACTCGACGACGCACCGCCGTTTGATCAAATTCAACAACGTACCAATCCATGGATTATTGTACGCCGAAAATTTGAAACTCGAGATGCGTTCTGCTTTCAAAATCAATTATTGACCGAGCGAAGTTTTTTGATGTTGTTGAACTTCTTTCAAAATAAGAGTCGCAAGGCTATTGGCAGCACTTGATTGAGCTTTCAGCCAGTTTTGGATTAAACGCATTTCCTCGGGTTGGGCGCTAATCCGCACTTGCCGACTCTGCACACCTGTGGATTTACGACCAGCCCCAAGCCTCGCGCCACCCATGCGTTTTGGATGGTTTGCATAATCTTCCTCGAGTTTTAACCATACCGATATAGGTACATCCCAAGCCTTCTCGAGTGCCAATGCCATTTCCAAAGTAAGTGATGCGTTACCTGTTACCATCGCCATAAATTCTTGAGGCTCGAGGTGATTTTGCAGCGCGAATTCTTCGGCGTTTATACCAAGCGAATCTAAACTGCGTTGCACAATTCGACCTGGTGGAGTGGCAATAAATGGCACTTGATTTTCAATAAATTTTGTTTTCATGGTCGCTCCTAATGATAATCTTCGAGGTCGAGTACAAAAAAGAAATTTCCATCTGTGTCTTTTTCGATGCGGTAAATCAAACGAAATTGTTGGTTTAAGCGCAGACTTTTATCGAATTTACGTTTTCCACGGAGTTTCTCAGGACGCAACCCGGGAATCTTATACAAAACACGCTCATCGGCAATGGCAATAATCAGCCGAATTACATCAACAAAAGAAACATAAACACTTTCTGGGAATCGTTCTGCGCCTATTCCCTCGAGATATAGTTTCTCGAGTTTTTTATTGGCAAACAGAATTCGCATTGCTGAAATTGTATCTTAATAATTGAATTCAGTCAACGTTAATCAGGTAGGCTTACGCCATTGGCTCGAGTGTCATTTTTAGACTTACTTGGTACAATAGCTTCACATGGAGCATCGTTTTCAAGTTGATTTACGTGGAATTATCGAAATTCTTTCTGAGCATTTATACTCTGGTCCACAAGTTTTTTTGCGTGAATTGCTGCAAAACGCAGTAGATGCCATTACCGCTCGGCAGAAACTCGAGAAAAACTTTAATCCCGAGGTTTGGCTTGAATTATCAAAGTCCGAAGATGGTGTGCCAGTGATGATTTTTTCGGATAATGGGGTGGGTTTACTCGAGACCGAGGTGCATCAGTTTCTAGCCACCATCGGTAAATCCAGTAAGCGTGTGGTCGGAAGTATAGGCGGTAACACCTCGGATTTTATTGGTCAGTTTGGTATTGGTTTACTGTCTTGCTTCGTCTTATCAGACGAAATTGTGATGCTGACCAAGAGCGCTAAGGGTGGTGAAGTGACCGAATTTAGAGGTTCACCAGAAGGCAATTATTCGATTCAAACCCTGCCAGATACACTCTTCACAATTGGATCAAAGGTCACGTTACGCGCCAAAGCGGGTTTTGAACAATTCTTTGAAGATAGTGAAGTGGCAACCCTTGCAAAGTATTACGGTGGCTTACTCCCCTACCCAATTTTCTTAAAAACCCCGCTCGAGACGACCCAAATTAACGCTGGTGGCGCAGTTTGGCGACGTGAATTCAACGACCCAGCAGAGCGCCAAACTGCCCTGCTCGAGTTTGGGCGCGGTGTCCTTGGGCGCGACCCATTTGACGTGGTGGAGATTAAAACCAAAGCTGGAAACATAGATGGTGTGGCATTGGTTGTGCCTTGGACTCCAAGTTTAGCCAGCAAAACCAAGCATTTGGTCTACTTAAAAAACATGCTGCTTGCCGATGATGCCCAAGATGTTGCGCCAGAGTGGGCTTTTTTTGTGAAACTGGTGGTCAATTCAAATTCCCTTAAACCAATGGCTTCGCGTGAAGGTTTTGCCGAGGACGCGAATCTCGAGGCAGCCCGTAGCGAAATTGGTGAGATTTTACAGGCGTATTTGTCGGATTTGTCTAGCCAGAACCCAGAAAAATTTAAGCAATTGCTGCACCTGCACGATTTATCCTTACGGGCTTTGGCACTCGAGAACACCGATTTATTTCATATGTTTATCCCGCATCTCGAATTTGAAACTTCGAGTGGCAGCATGACCCTACCCGCCTACCGCGAGAAGCTGCAAGCGGTACAAGCTAATGTGCTGTATTACACCACCAGTATTGAACAATTTAATCAGATGGCACGGGTGGCTGGAGCGCAAGGTTTTAACATCATCAATGGTGGCTATGTTTACGCCGCCAACTTGCTTGAACGGTTTGCACAGGTGACTTCTGGGGTGCAAGTTGAACGCATCGAAGCCGATTTTTTTGCTGACCGCTTTGAAGAACTGAGCATTACCGAACGCAACAGCAGTTTTGAGTTTTTACGGGTTTTGCAAGCTCAACTCGAGCCAAACAATTGTGGCGTGGAATTGCTGCATTTTAAGCCCGCCGATTTACCAACGCTATTTGTGACCAGCGCCCAGCAACGTTATGTACGAAGTCTCGAGACCGCCCAAGAAGTGGCTTCAGACCTGTTTAGTGGAGTTCTCGAAAACCTAAAAACTGTTGGTGGCGCTACCAAAGCCAGCAGTATGCGTGGGCAAATGTATTTTAATATGTCCAACAGTCTGGTACGCCGTTTGGCTGCGCTTGGCGAAACTGCCCAGTCCAAACGGGTGGTGGATGTGCTGTACATTCAAGCCTTGCTGCTTGGGCATCATCCGTTATCAAACCATGAATTAAAAACCCTGACCGAGGGCTTGAGTGCCTTAATCGAATTTGGCTTGCAATCGAGTGAGGTCAGCCGTGCCGTCAACTGACCAAATGCAGCTTTTACTCGAGCAAGCCGAACTTTTTGAACGTGGTTCGGCAACCCGCATCGAGCTTCTTTTACACCAAAAGTGAGGCACTATGAACTTTGAACAAATACAAGATTTAATGGATAGGGCTTGGCAGATGCCCGAGGGTGACAGTAAAATCGAATTGCTGCTTGAGGCGGTGCAGTTTGCCGACGCGCTAGGTGATATTGAACTTGCTTTTGAAATTCGCAATGACCTGATGGAAGCCGCCAACGCTTGGGGCAGACCAGAACATGAACTGGTGGCATTTGCATGGTGCTTAGGTAAATTTGATGCTGACCCAAAAACCTTTGGGCAATGGCGACATGCGCTGCTCTGGACGTATAAACGGGTCTTAAGTACGCTCTGGAGTTTTCCGCACATCCGTAAACAACAAATCGAGAACGCCTTAGAAGATTTTAAGACTCGGCTCGAGAAAAACCAGCTTTCGCTTGGCACGTACCATGAATTTGCTTTGAAATACGCTTTTCATTTGGGCGATACTGCCCTAATCGAGCAACACTATTCGGCTTGGCGAAAATTTAAGCCCAAGGATTTGGATTGTGTTGCCTGTTGGCAGCACCTCGAAGCGCAGTACCAAATGTACTTAGGGAATTTAGAACTCGGACTTGAGAAAGCCCAGAAATTATTTGGCAAACGTGCGCCTTCTTGTAATCGCGTTCCACATGTGACTCATGCTGTAGTCCTCGAGCCAATGCTGAAACTTGGGCAACTCGAGGAAGCAAAAGTGCATCAAATGTCTAAAAAAATTGCCAAAGACGAAGCCTTCTTGCGAATTGCCACGATTAACTTAGCCTACCTCGCTTACAGCAACCAAATATCCGCCGCCACAAAGTTACTCGAGCAGCACTTGCCTTGGGTCTTCAAAACCCTTGATTTAGAGCGGCGATTTGATGTGCTACATGATACCTTGCCGTTGTTTGAACGTTACAAGCAACATCAAATAACCACTATTCAACTCGAGTGGAACAAAGAAAACCCATTTTATCAAGGGCAAGCAGTCCACGACACAACCCAACTGGGGGCAGTAATTGTTGAGGAAATGAAGCGAATTGCGGCTCTTTTTGACCAGCGCAATCAGAACACCAGATTTACAGACCGAATTGGCTTTGACGCTGCCTTACTCGAGCAGTACAACGCTACTTAAGGTAACTTATGCTGAGCAAACGACCTTGGTTTTGGCTGCTGATTCCAGTTTTCGCACTGGCATATTGGTTTTTTCCTCGAGCCGAAGAAACCATTTTTAAGCCGCCATCCGCCGTAAAACTCGAGCAACTGATGCAGGGCGCGTTTGTTGCGGCTCGCCCTGCCATGCTGCAATTGCGTTCTTTACAAGTCAGCAAGGATGACCGTTTTTATTACAGCCGCACCGGACGAGCCAGTGGTTTTTTGATTTCCAAGGATGGTTATGCTTTAACCGCCTATCATGCTGTGGTTGGCATTGATAAACTCGAGGTGCTGACCACCAAACAAGAACTGCTGCCAGCCCAAGTGATAGGCTTTGATGAGTCTCGAGATTTAGCCATCATCAAGGTGCGTTCTGCCCGTCCACTCGAGTTTTTAGAAATAGAAACAGACCAAGAAGCCAAAATCAATGACCCACTGGTTGAAATAGGCAACAGTGGCAATGACTTTATTCAACCGCGTTACGGGGCAGTTCAAGGCTATCTTCAAAACGAAGAACTGCTGATTCCAACACGTTTAATGCTCTCGAATGTGCCAATAGACCCCGGTGATTCTGGTGGAGCGGTGTTGAACTTTGCGGGAAAAGTGATTGGTGTGGGCATTGGGTATTCACAAGACAGTAAAAGCCGAGTTTCGTACCTCGTGCCGCTTTTTGGTTTACGTCCGTGGTTAATTCAAATGCAGCAAGGCACAAAACTCGAGTTGCCCGGCATTGGCATTCGCGTTTCACAGAGCCAAAAAACGGGTTTGGATATAGATTTCATCAAAAAAAATGGAGTGATGGAACGGGCTGGAATTAAACTCAACCCAAAACAAGAAACACGCTTACTCGAGATGGACGACCAGCCAATGGAAACCTTGCGCGATTATCACCGTGTCCTACGCCGTAAAAAAATTGGCGATGCTGTAAAAGTAAAACTTTGGCACGAAGCACAAGAAAAAATCTTGACCTTAAAACTCGAGTAAGCCTAGTGGTCACGAGACAATTACTGGGTTCTCTAGCATTGTCACCAAAATACCCAGAATTTCAGGTAATTCATCTAAATCATACGAACGATAATCCACGGTTAAAACACGATTCTCGAGTTGTAGAAACTGCCAAGAATTCCCAATTGTCACTGCCCCATAAATCCGAGATTGTGGGCTGCCTTCGCGCTCGTTAAAAATTTGAGTTGCCACCATTTCAGCCGTTGCTTGTGCAATACCTTGCTTGAAATTCTCATTTTTTGCTTCTACTACAATTAAAACAGGTGCTTCTAAGTAAAGCTGTTGTGTTGATCGTGAGAATAGAAAATCGCAAATACCAATTAAACCCTGTTCACTATCTACATTAAATTCAACCCCACTAAACACCGAAACGCTGTTCTGTACAAGGCTACGCACCTCGAGAAGTATTGGTGCAATAATAAATTCACTTCTGGCTTTTTCCGTATTTTGTTTTACAGCAACTGAAACGCCCCGCTCAAGCATATGAACCAAAGCAGGTGTTGGTTGTACGGGGGTAAACGGTAAACCCAAAGGTAAATTATCAATCAAATGCAAATCAAACTTTTTGATCACTGTTGGAAGTGTAAAATTACTGTATGCCATATTCAGTAGCTTAGTCTTTTGTAGGTATAAATTCTACTAGAAATTCAGAAACAACTCTGTTCAAAACCCACCAACCTGCTTTTGTGCAACGCACCGTGCCTGCATCCCACTCGAGCCAGCCTTTGTTTTCACAAATCGCAAAAGCCTTGGCAAAATGGGTTCTGGCATCCAACCCAGCACGACTCGAGATTTCTTGGATGTTCAGACCTTGGCGCAGTCGTAAACCATTAAAAAGTGCATCGGTAACAAAATCGGCTCGAGAAATCAGTTCTGGCTGCCCACGGTTTCCCTCGAGCCAAGAATGCAAAAAAGGATTGGTGCGACGCGTAGCGATAAACTGCTCAGACTGATGCGGATAATGCCCAGCCGCTCCAGCCCCAAGTCCGTAATAAAAATTATTCTGCCAATATGCAAGGTTGTGCTTGGATTCAAAACCCTTTTTGGCATGATTAGAGACTTCATACCGCTCTAAACCAAAAGCAGCCAGCATCGGTTCGGTCGTCTCGAGCGCAAGGGTTTCGGCTTCCTCGGTGACTTTCACACCTTGCTTATAAAAAGGTGTGCCTTCTTCGATGGTTAGGGTGTAACAAGAAATATGATTGATACCCAAAGCCCCAAGGGTGGCAATATCCTTGGCTAAATCCTGATTGGGAACGGCGGTAATTAAATCGGCGCTAACCGCAAAACCAGTATTTTGCAGCGTCTCGAGGGCAGTTAGGGCTTGGGTGGCATTATGGGTACGTCCTAAAAATTTTAGCACCGCATCTTGGGTACTCTGCACCCCGACACTGACTCTGGTAAAACCTAAATCGCGCCAATGCTTGGCTCGAGCCGCATTGACTGTCCCCGGATTGACCTCAAGGGTGGCTTCGAGGCTTGCCCAACCAAAGTGTTTTTTAATAATATCAGCCAAAATCTCGAGTTCGGTATCCCGCAAAAACGAAGGAGTGCCACCACCGACATACAGGGTTTTGAGTGCAGAAGCGCCATGTTGTGTAATTAACTCAGATGCGTCTAACTCGAGTTGCTGCAAGTACGCACTGACTAGCCCGCTTTTTCGCTCAACCACATGAAAATCGCAGTACGGGCAGATGGTTGGGCAGAACGGAACATGAACGTACAAATGCGGAATCACAGGCTAGTTTAGCCTAAATCAATCTGCGACTTTAACCAATCGGCGCTTGAGCTTGCCATGCGAGGTTCTACCCCAAGCTCTGTAAGCATCTGAGTGGCTGCTTGCATCTCTTGGTGACGGCGTACAGCATGTTGCTGGCTGCCTTGTACCAAACGCTCAACGGTACTTTGGTTCATGGCTGCAAGGGTTTGTCCAATGTTGTCGTGCAGCCAGTCTTCACAACCTAAAGCCCTCGCCGCCTCGAGAGCCTCACCAGCACAAGCGGCTAGACCCTTGTAGAACACACTCCGAATCAGTTTTTTTGCAGCAGCATCACCAGCGGTTTGGCTGCAAAGTTCGATTGGCATTCCAAGTGGTTGCATGATTTGACAAAAAGCTGCGGCAGCCAGACCCGATGCCAAAGCCGGTGTGCCAAGCCCATTGCCTGGAACGGGATTTAAGAGGGCGACATCGGTGAATACAGTAATCCTATCTGCCATGGCTTTTTTGAGGCTTGGCGCGGCAGTGTTCAAATCGGCGTAAATTGCTCCAATTTGCAAATAAGGACTAGCCAGACCCGCCACCTCGAGGGCTACCCGCGCCCAATTGAGACTGAGAATCACATTGGCGGATTCAACTGCTTCTGGAATACTCTGACAGCGCTCTACACCAGATACTTGACGCTTTGTATCAGGATCATAACCACGCACAATCATGCCTTGCGTCAATAAATCGGTGGCAAAAAGACTGCCTGCTTCGCCCAAACCCAGCACAGCAAAAGTTAGACTCATGGCTGCTCCGGGCGCAGGTGCAACCTAAAAAACAGGTGCAGCAAACTACTGATGTCTTGGCTTAAAAAAGCCGCCCCACCATGACCAGCCCCAATCACACGTTTCAAAAAACGCACTGGAGCATTGGCTTTCTCGAGTGCCGCGTACAGCAATTCCGATTGATTGAACGGCACAAGTGGGTCAGCATCGCCATGTATCAGCAGTATTGGGGCAATTGAATTTCCGGGCTTGATGTAGTGCATTGGGTTAGTAAGGGCGGTTTTTTTGCGGTTTTGCTGGATAGCCCCGCCGACCAACTCTGACTCTGGAGAATTGGTGGAATCATGATCTTGAATGCTACCAGCGCGGTTCATGGATAAGAAATCGCTTGGTCCATAAAAATTGACGGCAGCTTGGATTTGGCTTGAATGTTCTGCCCAACCGCCATTCCCCTCGAGTTCTGGTACATTCGCTGTGACTGCTAACATGGTGGTCAAGTAACCCCCTGAAGACTCACCGAACACACCTATCCGCTTAGGGTCAAGATGAAGCACATCAGCATGAGCGCGTAAATAACGAACAGCGCATTTGACATCGTGAACTTGGGCTGGAAAAAGTGCTTCGCTCGAGTATCGGTATTCAATACTGGCGCACAAATACCCTTGGGTGGCAAAAGGCAAGAGTTTTTCAATACCAATATCTTTATTGCCAGTCCGAAACGCCCCGCCAAAAATAAAAATTAAGACTGGCATTAAACGGGTTGGAAGCACTTTGGGGTAAAGCAAATGCAGTCGCAATGGGCGCTGCGGGTCAGTGTTAAAAATTACGTTCGGCTCGAGATGAATGTTTTCAGGAATGTTCATATAGCCCTGCCTTTATAAGGTTTATAGCCCTACCTTTTGGCGCAAATTATAAACATCTATTGAAATTTCGCCAGCCAAAAAACGGGTTTTCAGGCTTGCTTCTCGCTCAAAGCGCTGTTCGGCGGCTTTGAGTACCGATTCGACTTGGGCGATGGCGACCACCACTGCGCCGTCTCCGTCCAGCACCAGTAGGTCGCCTGTGCAAATGGTTGCTCCACCCAGTTCTATTGGCTGCCCGATTATACCAATTTGGTCTCGAGTTGCCCCCTTAGAACGAATAAAACGCGCCCAAATGGGCAATCCTAACTGCCGTAACTCGTCGGCATCGCGGATGCCTGCGTTGATCAGCATTCCCGCCACACCCTTTTGTTTGGCTTGGGTGGCAAGTAAATCACCGACCAACGCCACAGGTTCGGCTATTGGCATGGTCAAGACCAAAATTTCGCCAGGTTGTACTGTGGCAAGTACAGCGTGCATGGATAGGTTGTCGCCTTGAGCGCAAGACACGGTTCGGGCTAAACCCGCCACGCTTGAACCCACAATTAAACGCTCGAGTGGTAAGTCAATTAAACCTTGTCTGCCAGAGGCTTCGTAGACTGTGGATACACCCAATTGGGCAAAGCGCAAAAAATCATTGGCTGAAAGTTTCATAGCTCCCCCACAACTTGCGGCAAAAATCGCATAAAGGCTTCAGCATATTCAATGCTTTTGTTGCCGCCAATGCGCCTCGCGTGGTTAGCGCGGTGTTCGGCTCGCTGGGTATAGTATTGGCGCAGGTAATCTTGGGCTTGCATGGTTTGCATGGCGGCTTGTTTTTGCTGCCAGACTTTAGAAATATTTAAAAACACATTTGGCACAAAACCGCACAATTCAGGCTGATGCGGCTCGAACAGCAGCAATTCTGGTGGACGCACCGTGGTAAAAGCACTGGCGACACCGGCTCCGCTTGCCAGTTGTCTGGCACGTTCGGTAGCACTAAAGGCAACGGGATGATCAGGGTTAAAGGGGTCTTGTTGGGCGTGGGTGAGGATAATATCTGGGGCTGTTTGGCAGATAATGTCAATCATTGTCGCTAAAGCATCGCGCCCAACATTCAGTGGGTAATCGCCCAAGTCGAGGCATTCAAAACTTGCTCCAAGCAATTCAGCAGCACGGCTGGCTTCTTGGTGACGAATTGCTTTGACATTTTCGATGGTTTGATTGGGTTGTTTCCACAATTCGCCAGATTCCCCGCGTTCGCCATAACTGAGCGAAACCACTCGAGCCGTACCACCACTCGCCGTGATGCTGGCAATTGCTCCTGCGGCACGCCAAACAAAATCGGCAGCGTGGGCGCTAAAGACCAAAAGTTTTTTCATGGGTTTCCTTTTTGCGTGTTGCTCACCGCTATAGGCTGCGTATCGCCTACCGCTACAGGCTGCGTATTACCTACCGCTACGCGTCGGGTGTTCTGGACTGCCATAAGTTCAATATCAGAACCAGTAAAACCCGCCTCGAGCAACAAATCGGCTAACAGAGGCAGTCCATCCTCAACGGGCAGGTTTTTTGGTTGCCCAAGGTCGGTGGATAAGACCGAATGAGCAGCACCCGTAGCACGAATGGCAGCAAACATTTTTTCAAAGGCAATTTTACCCGAATAACACGGCGCAACACAGCGCTCGAGTAACGCCCCACGTTCAGCCAGAGCAGTTTGGTCTTGATGCGATAAATTTTGGGTCGGATAATCTGGGTGAGTAATCACAATGTTTTTAACACCAACATTAAAAGCTGCATCCACCACGGCAAAAATTTCATCGCGCCCAAGGTGTCCAGTTGCCAGCACCAAATTGTGCTTGGCGATGATTTGTAGCACTTGTATTGTTTCTGGTAGGACAACGCCTTCTCGAACCACATGAACAGGTTCTAAGCCTAAACCTTGTTGCCGCAGTTCGGCTTGAAAAACCGCCCACAAAGGCAGTTTCGTATTCTGTAGCCCCTCGAGTTCTCGAGCTTCGTTGGCGGCATCCACGGTTGGCATCCAAATAATTCTCGCGCCACTTCGGGCAGCAATTTCGACCGCTACTGGGTTCATACCGCCAACCCCATGATTTAGCACCAACGACCCAAAAACCTGAACCCCGTTTTGGGCAGAGGCTGTGGTGGTTGCGGCGCGTTCGGCAGTACAAGTGTAGTGCGATTTTAAGACAAAACCAGACATTTCAAGTGCCGCAAAACGCCCCGCTAACTCGAGGTCAGAAATACGGCGCGGAATCAGGTCTGGGTTAATGTGAACATGGGTATCAAATGCACCGCGCACCAACTGGCGAGCAGTAGCCGAAGGTTGTGGATGAGTGTCTGGCATGGTTGCTCCTCGAGATTAAAATTGATTTTATTTCTACATTTTCTTTTGTCCAACGCTCTGACGCAACGCCTCGACTACGTGTGATAAATGTAGACGCATGGCAGCTTCGGCGGCTTCGGGGTCTTTTTGGGCAACGGCTTCGATGATTTGCCGATGCTCCTCGAGTGAACGCTGGGCGCGTCCTGCTACCAAAATCGTGCGAAATTGATGGCGTACATTTTGGGCTTGCAAGCCTTCGATTAAACGTGTAGCTGTTTGGTGTTGCCCAATGTGTAATAGTAAACGGTGCAGTTCAGTATTGACTTCAGACATGCCCATTAAGTCGCCTGCCTGAAAACGGTCTTCCATGCGTTTATGAATCGCCCGTAAGGTCTTAATTTGCACAGCACTTACATTTCTGGCAGCCGACCGTACTGCCAAGCCCTCTAAAACCGCCCGAGCCTCGAGAATTTCGATGGCTTCTGATTCGGCAATCAGGCGTACCCGTGCGCCACGAAATGCCTCGCGCTCAACAATACCATCTTGCTCGAGCCGTGCTAGAGCGGTGCGAATCGCGGCTCTGCCTAAACCATAACGCTGTGCCAATTCATTTTCGATTAAGCGTTCATTGGGCAATAAATCGCCTTGCAAAATGGCTTGGCGCAGTAAGCCGTAACCATCGGGGGTTTCTGAGGTGCGTTCTAAAGAGGTCATAAAAAGATTATAGTTTCTCGAGCGGTGGTGTGCCGTTCTCGAGCGGTGGTGTGCCGTGGGTATGGAAGGACTCAATGGTTTGTAAACCCCAGGCTTGCCCTTTTTTGCGTTCAGACTCGTTCCAGACTATGGTTTTCCAGTCCGGTGCGAGAATCAAACGCGCTCCAGCGTTGCAGACCTCGAAACGATTGCCACCGGGTTCGTAGACGTATAAAAAAAAGGTTTGCTGAATGGCGTGTTTGTGCGGTCCGGTTTCGATGTGGACACCATGCTCTAAGCAAATATCGGCAGCCCGCAGCACATCTTCTCGGCTGTCTACAGCATAGGTGATGTGGTGCAAACGCCCTCGCGTTCCAGCTTGGTCTTGGCTGATGGCAACATCATAGGATTTATTGTTCACAGTTAGCCAAGCGGCTTTTTCGATCTCACCAAAAACGATTTGTTCAGTCAAGCGGCAGCCCAAAAGGTCTTGCATAAAGACACGATTTTTTTGCACTTCCGAAACCAGCAAATTGATGTGGTCAAGTCGGCGCAGATTTGCGCCGCGCCCCGGAAATCTCGAGGCTTGGTTTTTTAGAGCGGGTTGGGTTTCTGGGGTCGGGATATACCACTGCGTCTCATAATAGATTTCCAGCACATGACCATCGGGGTTTATAAAACGGTAAGCTGCCCCATGCCCAAGCTCATGATCAATCCAGCCTAAGCCACAACCGGCTTGCTCGAGTTGTGCTACTCGGCGCTCAAGCGCAGCTTGGCTCGAGGCACGGTAGGCATAATGCCCTAAGCCCGAGGTTTTGGCGGCAGTCAATTTTAGGCTGTGGTGTTCGTAATCGTCCCAGCCACGCAGATAAACACTGTCGCCAGAACGTCCGCTTTCGGTCATGCCCATGACTTGGGTCATAAAGTGTAGGCTTGCTTCTGGTTTAGGGGTCAGCAATTCAACATGGGCTAAATGGGCAAGGTCAAAATTTGGGTTCATGGTTGTCCGCCTGTGTTCATCACCTCAAGCAGTGTCTTGGTGTTGAGGTCTACACCTGTACATTCGGCACAAATAGCCCCGCGATAAAATACCAAAACGCGGTCACAGACATCGCAGAGTTCTTCTAAATCGGTTGAAGCCAGCATGATAATACTACCTTGTCGGGCTAAGTCGCGCAGAATGTGGTGCATTTCGGCTTTTGCCCCAACATCCACGCCACGGGTTGGGTCGTCAAGCAGCACCACTTTGGGGGAAGTCTCGAGCCATTTTGCCAGCACCACTTTTTGTTGATTCCCACCCGAAAGCGAACTGGTAGGGTCGTCGAGAGAAGCGGCTTTAAGATTAAGTTTTTCAATGTAGAGTTTGGCACGTTCTTGCAGAACTTGGGTGCGTAACCACCAGCCGTCGCGCTGCATTCCCATTGAACGAACTTGGGCAATGTTTTCCCAAATCGGTTTATCGAGCATCAAGCCAACCCGTTTGCGGTCGCCTGAAACATAGGCTAAACCGTATTGGATGGCTTGACGTAAATTTTTAGGAGCTTTGGTCTGTCCGAGTAGCGTTACACTACCGCTTTGGGCTTGACGCAAACCCGCCGCCACCTCGAGTGCCGACAGATGCCCAGCCCCCGCAATACCAGTTAAACCCAGCACCTCGCCAGCTTGGGCGCGAAGGCTAAACGGGGCTTGGTTGGACATGACAATTTGCTCGAGTTGTAGCGAATCTACTCCGAGTTGCGGCACGGACTTTTGTTTTTCACCAAGATTGCGTTCTCCAAGCATCGCCGCCACAATTTTTGGCAAATCCAAACCAGCAATTGCTGCACTGGCAAGTGCCACCCGTCCATCGCGCAGCACAGTTACTTCGTCGCAGAGTTCCATGACTTCTTCTAAAATATGTGAAACAAAGACCACGGCGACATTTCTGGCGCGTAAAACCCGCAGTGCCTCGAGTAAACGCCCAGCACTGCTTGCCTCGAGTGCCGAAGTTGGCTCATCCAAGACCAGCACTTGTGGATTGGTGACCAGCGCCCGTGCAATTTCGACCAGTTGTCGCTCGGCAAGTGGTAATTCGCCCAGCAAAGTAAACGGCGAGACCTTTAAGCCTAGCTGCGCTAAGACTGGTTGAGCCGTTTTTAGCATTTGTTTTTTGTCCACCAACCAACCGTGTTTTGGTTCACGCATCACAAACAAATTGCCCAGAATATCCAAATCTGGAAACAATGAAAGCTCT
>JAYWHB010000590.1:0-2695 GCA_043777915.1 Deinococcales bacterium | reverse complement strand
CAGACCCAAACAGCAAAATTATGCAGGGATTTAAAGTTATTATCGACCAAGAAAAGGCGATGTCAGACGCAACCGATTTAACCAAACCAATTATCCTTGCTACCTATAAAAAAAGCCATTTCTTGATTGATGGCTGGCACAGACTTTATAAAGCTCATCAGTTGGGCTTAGTGGAATTACCTGGTTATATCATCAATGAAAAGCAAACTAAAGAATTGTTGATCTAAACCAACAAAAAGTCCGTGTTTTTAGCGATTTCTCGGTTTAATAAAGAGTTGAACAGCAGGGGAGACCACTGGGGCAGTGGTCTTATCGAGCTTCAACGCCAAGAGCTTGACCCGCTTTTGTAGACTTGGACGCAAATAAGTGCTAAAAGCGATAACCCGTTCCTCGAGAATTTATGGTTTTATTGCTTGTTTGCTTTCTTGCTTGCCAGTTTGCTTACTTACTTGTTTTATTGCTTGCTTGCATACTTGTTTTAGGTTTCGGTACTCTGGTCGGTTTGGCAGCGCTGCCCTATTGCTGGGTTTTCGACCCCAGACCGATCAGCATTGCCCCTACTGCACTGGCTGGCAATAAAGAACTCGAGTAGCATTGCCACTTCCCGAGCAACGTCAACTATGGGGTGTGACAACCCTAAAAATGAAAAGTATCACTTTTAACCAAACTAATTTGTCATTTAAAGCATGAATACAAAAAGATCAGTTATAGAAGATCAAGTCTGGCAAAGTGGTCATGAACTCAGTTTCCCTGACCCAGTGCGTCTGCCCAACCACTCGAACACCGATGGACCGCCAGCGAAACACCACAGGGCAATCACTGGGTCGCAGATGGCGCATCCAAACGAGGAAGTCTGAACGAATGGTACAATCGGATTGCCGTAAAGAAAGTGTGCGAAATCCCAACAGGTATGTGCCAACCAAGCAATGCCGATAAATCGGTAATCCTCGAGTCCACGAAAAGCTAAGTAAGTCATGACGGTGGTGAACGCAAATTCGAGCGGACCAAAACCGCCGTTCAGGTAGGCAGCACCCGCTCCAGCGACCATGATAGCGTTGAATTTTCGGCGGTTTGGTTCTGAGATCAAAGACATTAGGGTGATATAAATTAGTCCGACCAGAATCGGTCCAAAGTATGTCATGAATTGGAAATCTTGAGTTTTTTCGATCAGCAGTTCGGTGATTAACATGGTTCTCCTTTTGTATCGAGCAGAATTCCATAGGTGGCTCGATGGTTCAAAAAGCACCATAGCATATGGTTTGGCTGAAAATAACAAAACAATTGATTCTCGCCAAAATGCTTTAAGTTCCTGCCATAAATTTCGAGATATACCCGTTTTAATCAACTTTTCAAATTTGACTTAAAATATGTTTATGCTAAATTTAAGCCATGATTTTGATTGCCGTGATCGCTTTGGACGGAGTAATACCTTTTGACCTATCAACTCCCTGTGAAGTTTTTGGTCGCGTGAGCGTCTCTGGAATTCCAGAACCGTACCGAGTGATTGTTTGCGGCGAGAAAAAAGTGGTCAAGGCGGAACCCTTCGATTTACAGATACGATGGGATTTAAGCCATCTTGCTCGAGCGCACACCATCATTGTTCCAGGCATTGACACGCCCAGCGCCAAAATTCCAGAACCGGTCATTCGTGCTATCCGAGATGCCGCCGAAGCTGGAGCGAGAATTGCCTCAATCTGCACTGGCGCGTTCGTGTTAGCGGCGACTGGACTACTCGACGGGCAGGACGCGACGACACATTGGGCGGCGGCTGAACAGTTTGCCAAACGTTACCCTAGCATCCGTGTTGACCCGAACGTGCTTTACGTGGACAACGGACAAATCCTGACCTCGGCAGGGGCGGCTGCGGGGATTGACCTTTGTTTGCACATGGTCAGGCAGGATTATGGCGCAGCAGTGGCGGCGCAAACTGCTCGCCTTTCGGTTGTGCCGCTCGAACGTGCTGGTGGACAATCGCAATTTATTGTTCACGAACCAAGCGCCTCAAGTCCAGACATTGCGTCGTTGTTGACTTGGCTGCTCAAGCACCTGTCAGAACCCCTTACCCTCAAGGACATCGCTGTGCAAGCACAAACCAGCACACGAACCCTGAGTCGGTTTTTCAAAGCACAAACAGGAACGACACCTCTTCAGTGGCTGTTGACTGCTCGGGTGCGTCGTGCCCAAGAGTTGCTCGAAAAATCAAACCTTAAGGCAGAGGAAATTGCACAATCGGTTGGTTTTGAGTCTGTGTCGGCGTTTCGTGTTTGCTTTTACCATCGCGTTGGAACCACACCGCAACGGTATCGTCAACACTTTGCGAGTAATTTTCTGGTGTAAATCGAGCTTGGGGTCTAATCAGAGTAAAAACGAAAAACCCGCATAAGACCATTAAACCCATCAGATACGCAAACCTGCCACACTAAAGGTATGACAAACTCAAACGTTGAAGTCTCAAACCCCAACCAGTACACAACTTATGGTCGATACAACGACACGCTCACAGCCGAATAACTTGAAATCTACTTCACACTTAATAGGGGTTAGCAAAGGTCGAAATTTTACGAAAAGTGATCTATCCAAGTTGTGAACAACAACCTCTGATTCTTTTGAATTACTCTTTCTGCGTTAATGTTGTGGTTGACGAGTTCGTTTAATTGGAATTGAGACTTTTCGATTTTAAGGTTGTCACACCCCA
>JAYWHB010000589.1:0-7495 GCA_043777915.1 Deinococcales bacterium | reverse complement strand
ATACTAAGAATCTTGGCATAACGTTATGATAAATCATGAATTCTCGAGTTACCTTATCGCAATTGCGGGTATTTTTAGCTGCCGTTGAGCTTGGGAACTTAACCAATGCCGCCGCCGACCTCGAGATGTCGCAAAGTGCGGTTAGTCATGCCTTGTCTGAACTCGAGCGCAATCTAGGAGCGCGATTACTCGAGCGTGGGCGTTTTGGCGCTAGGGCAACCGTGCTGGGCGAACAAGTTGCACTGCAAGCCAGAATCATGCTCAGAGCCGAAGCCTCAATGCTCGAGGTACTGGCTGCCAGCCAAGGGCAGTTAAAAGGTTTAATTCGGATTGCTTGTCTGCGAAGTGTCGCAACCCATGTGCTGCCAGACTTTATACAGGCTTTTCGGGTCAAACACCCGCAAGTTCAATTTGAAATTCAAAGTGGCGAAGGTGTAGCAAATGGCGTAGAAAATGCAGTGCGAACGGCTCGAGCCGACCTTGGTTTTTTGGCTGCTCCGCTGACTTCTGACTTGGAACACTTTGAATTTTTTAAGGACGAATGGGTGGCTTTGTTTTCAAATACCAACGCACCAAAACAAGAAACCGCCACTTGGCAAGACATTCTCGAGCAACCATTTCTGCTCTGTAACGAAGCGGGCGCTCCAACCCTACGAGATTACTTTGCACGGCATCAAAAAAACGTAATTCCAGCCGCTCAGGTCGAAGATGACAGCGTGATTTTAAGCATGGTGGCGCATGGTTTTGGAGTCAGTATTTTGGCTCGTTTGGCAACCTTGCCTCTGCCGAAAAGTGTGGCGGTGCGGTTACTCCCCGAGCAGTTAGAACGAAAAATTGTTGTGGCAGTCCAGCCCAAATTAAAATCGGTGGTGGTTGAAGCCTTCTTAGATTTTTTACAAAACAAATAATCGTGTTAGAACCTCTGAAAGGTCTGAAATTTTTACCAAATGCGTGAATGGAAAAACAGGGCGAACACGGGGATTCGCCCCTACCTCACGTATTTTTATGCCTTGAATGTAGGGACAGGCGACCATGCCCGTCAGGTGCGCGTTTATGGTCAAGACACCCCTGTGTCTGTCCTGTAACTAATGATGAAATAGCATTCTTTCGGAGATTCTTCAATCGTGTGCCGTCATGCCGATTTTCTGCAAGCCAAAACCCAGTTTGTAAAACCATTTTTAACGTAGTCTCGAGCCATGAAAAAATTCCTAACCGTACTTTTATTTGTGCTAATCAGCTTTGCTTCGGCACAAAGCCTCACTCGAGTGGCTGATGATGGCGGTTATTGGCGCGTAACGCCGCTTAAAAGTAATGGTGTGCTGTTTATTTTTATCCCCGGCGGTCTTGTCCCCGCCGAGGCTTATGGATTTATTGGCGAGAAACTGGCTGGGCAAGGCATTACCACGATTATTCCAGAATCACCGCTTGGCATTGCTTTTTTGGATTACACCAAAGGCACAAGAATCAGGCTGGCTTTAGAAGCCAAAGGCGAGAAGTTTCGCAAAGTCATTTACGGCGGTCATTCGCTTGGCGGAGCAATGGCGGGACTACTGGCTGGCTTTGGTGAACGGATGGACGGATTGGTACTGATGGCAGCTTTTCCAGCCGCCGATTGCAGTGCGCGTAACCTACCAACTTTAACCATCGCGGCAGAATTTGATGGCTTAATCAGTGTGCCGAGAATCAAAGATAGCCTAGCCCAATTACCTAAAAACTCGCAACTCGAGGTGATACAAGGCGGGGTTCATGCCTTTTTTGGACGCTACGGGGTACAAGCCAGAGACGGCACACCAACCGTGACCAGAGAAGTCTTTGAAACGCGCTTACTCGAGATTCTGGCTAAGTTTATGGCGCAATTTTAGTGTTTTTTCTGGTTTCCAAATCTACACAGAAACAACTCCTTCCTCCTTCCTCCAAGCCCTAATACCCCAAGCTCGAGTTTCCTTTGGTCAACCAGTAGGTCATGGCGGGGATACCAAGCCCAAAAATAACGGCGGGTATGCTCCACCAAAACGGCAACCATAGGGGCAGTAACAAGGCGGCGCTCCACGCGACACTCAAAAAGAATAAGGCAAGCCCAACCAGCCAGTGTTGCTTACGGGCATGTTGCTTAAAATCCGAACGTACAAAAGGTTTGGCTGTCCAAAGAATAATCAAGCCGCCCAAAATAGTAACAGCCACAAAACCAAGCAGAATAAAAAAGTGCTTTGGCTCGAGCAAACCACGCCAAATAATAAGCGGAATAAATAATCCCCAAATTGGCAGTAGGGCTGCGATTAACTTGGCATTACGAATGCGCCCTCCTGCTGTCGGTGACATACGAATCAGTTCGGCGGCATCTTCGGCAGCCACCATAATCTGGGTGATGCTTTGGGCGAGTGAACCACCCGCCAAGATTGCTGCAACCACCAATAAAGGATATGTACCAATGGCTTGTAAGTTAAAACCCGAAGGACTAGAACGGCTCGAGCCACCAAAAAACGCCAGAAACATTGGAATTAAGTAAATCAGTTGCAGTAAGGTTTGTGAAATCAGCATTGGGTCACGCAACACCAAACGCCATTCTTTACGAAACACATTGAGTTCTAAGCTACTGGCAAAAGCCGTGATTTTACTTGGCGGTTTGATTTTCCCGCCCAGAATACTGGCGGTTGCACCACGCAAAAAAACGCGATGTGTGAGTTGCACACTCACCAGAAAAAAAATGATTCCAAAAGCCAATAAAATAACCGTGCTTAACGGGTTTAGCCAGATGGCTCGAGCAGGAATAAAAAGTGGATGGTTGCCCTCGAGTTGATTTATTTGCATAAAAATACTGCTCAGCCAAGGAAAATTCTCCAAGTTAATAAATCTCGAGAACTGGGTCAGCAGATAAATAGAAGCGCCAAACAGCGCCCCAATAACTTGTGCCACTGTCCGAGTGCGTTTTGCCCCAATTAAACGCACCAAACCAAGGGTAATGATTAAACCAAGTCCTGCTGCCAAAAATGCCAAAGCAATCAGGGCTGGAATCGCTCCGAAGAGTCGCAAATCCACAAAAATCATTGCGGTTAAAGTGAGTGGAATCATAAAAATGGCAACCGCAAAAAAACAAGTGATGGCTAACCAAATACCCCTTGAAGCCAGTACCAAACGGGTATCCAAAGGACTCGAGAGCAGTAAATCCATATCTGTGCGTTCAAACAGCATTTGTACCGCAGAATGAATCGCGGTTGAAACCATGATACTAAAAATAAAGATTAAACCTAAACTAAAAAAAATAAGAACACCAGTTGGTAAGACATCTGGAATGTCAGGCAGATTCAAAGTCGCTTGCCTAAATACAAATCCGCCGACCCCCGTGACTGCCAAAATAACCAAACCAAGCCACCACAGCCAACGGGTATTGGGTGAACTGCGAAGCACTAAACGCCATTCGTGGCGCAACAACCACAGCATCTGAGCGTATAGCCTCATACCAGACTTCGTATGGGGGTTCATACTCCACCCACCTCGCGGGTCAACTCGAGGAAAACATCTTCTAAACTGCCCGCCTCACCACTTAAAGCCCGTAACTCCTCGAGTGTCCCAAGCGCCCGCAATTGTCCAGCACTGATAATCCCAATCCGTGTGGCTAAACGTTCTGCGACCTCGAGAATATGGGTCGTTAGAATCACAGTGTTGCCTTGTTGCACATAATTTTGCAGTAAATCCTTGACTTGTCTGGCAGCACTGGCATCTAAACCGGTCAAGGGTTCATCTAAAATCATCAGTTTGGGCAAGTGAATCAGGGCTGCCGCCAATGCCATTTTTTGTTTCATGCCCCTCGAGAAGCCTTCGATTAACTCGCCACGATTTTCCCATAAACCCAGTTTTTGCAACCAATCCTCAGCCCGTTGTTGGGCTTCGAGTGGTGGCACATTCCAAAGCCCAGCCACAAATTCTAGGTGTTCCATTGGACGTAACTTGCCGTATAAAAGTGGGTCGTCGGGCAGGTAGGCTAAACCAGTTTTGGCGGCTTGGGGTGCATGGCGAATACTCTGCCCCAGCACCAGTGCGTCGCCGCCGTCTGGCTCGAGTAACCCCGCAATCATTCGTAGGGTTGTGGTTTTTCCTGCGCCGTTTGCGCCTAAAAAAGCAAATAACTCGCCGTTTTGTACCTCGAGCGATAAGTTATTGACTGCGTTTTTGTTACCGAAGCGTTTGGTCAATCCCTGTAATTGCAAAGCCAATGTGGTCACATCCACAGTTTACGAGAGAAAGGTGATTGGAGTTCCAGTTTTATAGCTTCTATGCTTTTTGATTTGGGATTCCAGCCACAAAAAAAGCCACCCGAAGTTCATAAATCATTTTCTCGAGAACCTCCATCACCGCTTCGGGGCTTTTGGTAGCGGGTTCTAACAAAGGCATGGCAGTCGCACAAACACTTGCACCGTTCACAAGAGCTTTAGCCATGTCCAAACCAGAGCGAATACCGCCCGAAGCTACAAGTGGCATATTTGGCAGTTCTGCACGGCACTGCTCGAGGGCGGCTAAAGTCGGAATGCCAATCTCGCAAATATCTGGGTGTAATAACTTGCCGTGATGGGCAAAATCCTCAACTTTTGCCCATGAAGTCCCACCCGCCCCAGCCACATCAAGGGCTGCAAAACCAATGTCTTTGACGGCTCGAGCCACGTGACCTGAAATACCATGCCCGACTTCTTTTAATAAAACTGGATAGCCCACTTCTGGCACAATGGTTTTTAATTTCTCGAGTAACCCAAAAAAATCGGTGTCGCCACCAATTTGCAGCGCTTCTTGTAACGGGTTGGTATGTAAAGCAATCGCATCAGCGCCAATCAGTTCAATGGCTTTTTTGGCTTCGGTGCTGCCGTAACCTTTATTAAATTGTGCCACCCCAAGATTACCAATCAAAAGCGCAGTTGGTGCGTATTGGCGCACCGCAAAACTGGCTCTGGCGCTTTCGTTCTCGAGCATCACCCGTTGTGAACCCAGCATTAGTCCTAGCCCTAAAGTTTCGGCAGCAATCGCTAGATTCTTGTTGATTGTGCCAGCCAAATCTGCTCCGCCTGTCATTGCCCCAATCAGAAGTGGGGCTTTAAGTGTTTTACCTAAAAATGTGGTCTCGAGTTTGACATCCTCGAGTTTGAGTTCTGGCAGCGCATGGTATGCCCAGCCAATGGCATCAAATCCTGTGGTTTTGGTACTAAATTGCACTGGGTACTCGAGACAAACTTGGATATGTTTGAGTTTACGGGCAGAAATGCTCATGAAATAGTGTAACGTCTAATGCACCCTGACAATCAAGCGCAGGATTACAGGTTTAACACCCCAAAAAGTATTACACTGGGTTTCGATGCTTAAAGGGCTGGTGCAGAACACGTCGTCACGAATGGCTCAGTTGATGCTTACATTGATGGCTTTAACCCTATTTTTTGTTGTACTGCATCTAATTTTTCTACTCATTGGTACTTCGCTGGAGCTGGCAACGCTGCTGCGCTTCCCACCTGCTATTTTGACAGCTTGCTTATTATTTTTGGTCTCGAGTCAACACGCTGGGCGGGTACAGACAGGTTGGTACTTAGTCGGCAGTGCTGTCTTGACTTGGTTTATTGCTGATGTTTTGTATGGGTTGGTAGAAATTGTATTCCGAATTCAACCAGACGATGTGCCGTGGCTTTCAATTACTTACTTTGTAGCGACTTTTATCATAATTTTTAGTCTTTTATATCTAGAAAATGAGGTTCGAGACCGGTCTGAACGCACTGCCTTACTTCTCGAGACAGCCATTATCATGGTCGGTTCTGGGGCAATTTTATGGACAGTTTTTTTGGGTAGACAAGTGGCATTCCAGCCCTTGGGTAGTCTAGTCATTGATATTATTTCACCGATTATTGGCTTAGGTTTAGTGGGTTTTGTCTTTTCTAATTTACTCAGCCAACGCTTAGCCTTTAGAACAGGCTTGTTGTTGGGTCTGGGAACATTGTGTATTGCTATTTTAATCGAAGGGGCAGATGTTGCTCGGGCGTATGGTGGCTACAAAACAGGGCATTTTGTGGATATTTTTGCTTCTTTTGCGTATGGGTTATTTGCGGCGGCTGGAATCAGCAGTTTATTACCTGAAACACGCAGTACCATCGAACGATATTGGGTACGGCTGGTCAATGCCATTCCATACGTGGTTTTTGTAATGACCTATGTGGTTTTCTTAGGGTTTTTTGTCAGCAACAACCATGAAACCGCGCCAAAAATAGTCGAAATTGGTTTAATCATTGGGCTTGGAATTCTGTCATTCTTAACGGGTTGGCGTTTAATTTTAGCCAATCAGGTCAATGTCCATTTGACCGATGAATTGCTCGAGGCAGACGAACGCTTACAATTGGCATTGCGTGGTTCTAACGACGGAATTTGGGACTGGAAACTCTTAGATGATACCGTGCGTCAGTCTCCACGCTTAAATGCTGCCCTTGGCTACCCAGAAGTTGAAACGATTCGCACCTTCAAAGATTGGCAAAAAATAACCCACCCTGATGACTTTGAACGGGTTAGCGAAGAAATTTGGAAACACATCAAAGGCGAAAATGATCATTTTTCACTCGAGACCCGTTACCTTTGCGCCAATCAAGAATACCGTTGGTTTTTAATGCGTGGTTTGGCAATTAGACACAATGGCAAAACCGTGCGAATGGCTGGTTCACTGACCGATATTACGGGCAGAAGTGGGGCATATGATTCTTTAACAGGTTTAGCCAACAGGGTTTTATTCAGGAGTTCGATTGAACGGGCAATGCAGCGCCAAAGCAGGTATGGCGATGCTTTTTCGGTGATGTTTCTTGACCTAAACGATTTTAAGATTGTCAATGACAGTCTAGGTCATTTAATTGGTGATGAATTACTGCTCCAAGTGGCTCGGCGTTTAGAAACCACAGTCCGTCAAGGCGATATTCTGGCTCGCTTGGGTGGCGATGAGTTTGCAATTCTAGCAGAACGACGCAGTAAACCCGATAAAACAACCTTAGAAAGCATCAGTATCGCCACGCTTGCCGAGCGAATCATTCGTCAACTCGAGTTGCCTTTTGGTATCAACAATCAACAATTAAACATCAGTGGCAGCATTGGGATTGTGGATTCCAACAGTGGTTTTAGCAAAGTGGATGATTTTTTAAGTGCTGCCGATACTGCCATGTACCATGCAAAAAACACCCGCTCAAAAATTGCTTTTTTTGACCAAGAAATGAGTGTTCGCTTAAATAAACGCTTATCACTAGAAAATGCTTTACGTTTAGCTATCCGCAACCAAAAACTGGAACTCTACTACCAAGCGATTTTTGAAACACAAGACCTGAGCATTCTTGGCTTTGAAGCCTTACTGCGCTGGCAGCAAGAAGACGGCGAATTTATCACCCCAGATGTTTTTATTCCAATTGCCGAGCAAAGCGGTTTAATTGTCGAACTCGGAGCATGGGTTCTGCTGATTGCTTGTCAAACTGCCGTGCAGTGGAAACATAAATTT
>JAYWHB010000588.1:0-2705 GCA_043777915.1 Deinococcales bacterium | reverse complement strand
TTTTATAGCCTGCCAGAGCTTGCACCGTGGGCAAAACGCCGTTTAGAAAGCATTGCCCCTGCTCGAGCCGCCAGTTCTTTACTCGAGACGATGACGGTGGACAGTTCAAAACCCTACGATACAAAAGTAGTGATTGAGAGCCTTGTGGATGCAAATACTTTTGCCGAATTCAAAGCCGAGTACGGACAGACCATCCTGACAGGTTTTGCCAGAATCGCTGGGTATCCTGTCGGAATCGTTGCCAATCAACGCATGATTATTAAAAAGAGCGGCAAAATTGAAATTGGCGGAGTCATCTACGCCGAGGCTGCCGATAAAGCCGCACGGTTTATCATGGATGCCAACCAAGCTGGCATACCACTGATTTTTTTATCGGATGTGACTGGTTTTATGGTTGGGCGCGACTCCGAACACATGGGCATTATTCGGCGTGGTGCAAAAATGGTCAATGCCGTGTCCAATAGTGTTGTTCCAAAAATTACGATCATTACTGGTGGCAGTTTTGGCGCGGGTAATTATGCAATGAGCGGCAAAGCCTATGCCCCAAGGTTTATTTTTGCTTGGGCAAGTGCCAAGTACGCTGTCATGAGCGGCAATGCCGCCGCTAAAACTTTACTGGATATTCAATTGGCGCAACTCGAGCGCAACGGGTCTAAACCAGACGACCTCGAGTTAAAAGCCTTATTTGATCAAATAAAGCAAAAGTACGACACCGAACTCGACCCGCGTTATGCGGCGGCGCGGCTGTGGGTGGATGAAATCATTCAGCCACTCGAGACACGGGAGCGTATTATTCGGTCGCTGGATATTTGTGCGCTCGAAGGGGTTTTGCAACCATTTAAGACTGGGGTTTTTCAGGTATAAACAAAACTGATTTTGAATCGAGCATAATGGTTTTCGTGCCATTGCCTTTAACCCACACTTGGCTGTAATCATAACCAAGGTTAGCCAAACAATTTGTGAGCCGTATCTCATGCTTTGTTGCTAAAATTGGGGTGTGCGTTATCCACTGGCATTATTACTGCTCTCGAGTACCCTCATCGGGTGTTCTCGAGAACTTGACCAATTTGCACCGCAGATTGTGATTGTGCGACCTAAATCCGACATCACCCCAAACTCGAGTGTGACCATCGAAGGCTATGCTTGGGATGACAAGGGAATTATTAAACTGACCATTAACGGTAAAACCGATTTACTCGCCAAAGGCGAATTTGCCAATCAGTACGGACGTAAAATCGTGCGCTTTAAGTTCGCGGCAAATAAAATCGAAAACAATGCACTCAAGTACGAACTTCGGGCGGTGGATGCTTCACGCAATGCAGGTACTCGAGCCATTTCGGTGACGGTGGACACCAAAAAACCAATCATTGAAATTCAGGCTGTAGAATCACAAATAGACTCAATTATTATTCGTGGTGAAGCCAGAGACAACCGCAAAGTGCAAACTGTTTTTATGAACGGCGAACCAATGAATGTCTCGCCCGGCTCAGAAGTCCAATTTTACCGCGTGATACGCCGCTCGAGGGCAAGAACCATCAGTGTACGGGCTTTGGATGGTGTCGGCAACGAAGCCGTGCGAATTATTCCAGTGCCTGCCCCACCGCCGCCACCCGAACCCGTGGTGACAGAAGAAGATAAGGACAAACCAAGCACCCCAACCCGTCGTTTGCGGAATAATTCAACGCCTACACAACGAACCCCATAAACAAAAAACGAGGCTTAAATGCCTCGTTTTTTACTCAAAAATCTTATTTACCAACAACCACCCAATTGGTTGGCAGTTTACGCATCGCACGTGTCGAAAGCCACATGGTTTGTTTTTCGCCATTAACCACAACCACTTTCTTTTGCAAGTTAGCGTACTTACGCACCTTAGAAATGCCAGTGGTTTTTTTACCGACACCGCCTTGGGCTTTGGCTTTACCGCGACGGGTCACGGAGTTAATAACGATGCTCGATTTACCACTGATTGCACAAGTCTTTGCCATATAAACTTCCTCACTAAGAACCCGTTTTTGGGTCAATAAAATACCCTCGAAGGGGTCAAACTTGGGGAGTGTATCACACTGGCTAGGCTCTGGCAACAGCAAATGCCCTGTGTTCAAATTTTATTATTCTCGAGCCAGAAGCACCGCCACACAGATGAGTCCAATACATGATTTTTGCCCTTTACAACATTTGATCTTTGAAGTACACTCCCAAGGTTGCGTTCTCTACAGAAAACCTCTGAGGGAGTGCTTGAAGAATCCTTAGGAGGAATTCGGAATGGAAGACACGGCTCACAACGTGGTTGCAGAAGCAACCCCAACTACAGAAGTAGTACAAATCCCAGAAACCGCCCCAGTACAAGTTGCGGCTCCGGTTGTACAAGCAGCAGAAGAATACCCAGCCATGACCATGGAGGACGTGATTGCTTCAGAAGAGAATCGCGTTTCAGAACTGAACCGAGGCGATGTCGTCGCCGGAACAGTGGTCTTTGTTGGCAGCGAAGGCGTTAGCGTAGATGTCGGTGCAAAAATTGAAGGAATCATTCCGCTCAATCAATTGTCCGAAGATGCCCTAACCTTAGAGCAAGCCCAAGAGCAATTCAAACCAGGCGATAAGTTAGATGCTTATGTTGTCCGCAGCGACATTGCCAATGGTGTGATTATCCTCAGCAAAAAACGGGCAGAGCAAGACCGTGGCTGGCGCAAACTCGAGCAAGC
>JAYWHB010000587.1:0-2705 GCA_043777915.1 Deinococcales bacterium | reverse complement strand
GTTAAGCCTGTAAATGACTTGAAATGCTTGGGTTTTCGCCTCAGACGTTGAACGGTGAACATTTCCTTATTATGCCTCTAAAACGCCGAAGGTCTATTGCATCTTGGTACGATTGATCTGTTCCTAATCCGCCAAGGCTCATGTTCATGACATCGGCTGGAAATGGGTTTGTGATGTTGCTTGTGCCACTGCTGGTGGTGGTAGAAACAGTAATACCAGCCGCCCAGAGCATCCCACGAATAATGTCGGAGCGCTGACCGCCTTGTGGTCCAAGCACTCGTACAGCCATCATTTCCACGCCCCAGCCAATGCCTGCGATACCTGTTGCATTATTGGTGCAAGCGCCAATAGTTCCAGCCACGTGTGTTCCGTGGAAGCTCGTACCAGAGTATGGTCCAAGGTCATACGGGTCGTCATCGTCTACGGTATCGGGTTCAGTGCCTGCCGTGCTATAACTCACAAAATCGTACCCCGGTTGCCATTTATTAGTGGTGCAGTACAAATCTGGTTGGGTGCTGGGTTCTCGAGTGCTATTGGTGTCATTGCCAATGTAATCGGCTTTGTTGTACAAAATACCTGTATCTAAAACTGCGACACGGACATTGGGTGTTCCAGTGGTTGTGTCCCAAGCCGAATTGATTTTTGCCATGCCGTAATGCCAAATGTTATTGGGGCTGGTGGCAGTGGTCTGCACGGGGTAAAGTGGATCGTTGGGTGTGGTGATATGAGCGCGGTCAATATAATTTGGTACTGCCCATTCAACATCGGCTCGAGCGCGGAGTTGAGCAATAAAATTTAGAGTATCCACAGCCACAGGCGACTCGGCTTGAATCCCATCAATGCCGTTCGTGGCTGGGGTATTTTGGGCAGTTAAAACAACTGTTGAGCCGTAAAGCGGTTCTTGGTTATCCACAGCTAAAGTGCGTGCGGCAGCCGCACCCATTGCCGCGCTTTTGAATTTAACAATGGCTTGTCCTTCAACAAATTCGGCTTCTTTGGGAATGCCCAAGGCTTCTGGGCTACTAGAGGTGACATATGGCACTTTTATTGTCCCAGAGTAGGTTAGCCCTACAGGAGTAATAATATATGTTGGGGCAGTTGAAATTTTAATGTTATCGAACTGAATTTTTGTGCAACTGGCACAAGCTGTAAGCGCAGCATTTGGTCCACCACGAAAAGCAATTTCTTTTGCACCAGCAATCCCACTGGCTCGAGTCACGACATTGGTTGTATTGACTGTACCTTCCTCAATACTGCGGGTAAAACGCATCACGGGTTCGTTGGCAATGACAAACGACATTCTAAAACGGTAAGGGTCGTTGGCAGCCGTTGCGCCTTTTGGCATTTTCAAGGCTATCGTTACTTCGCCAGTATCGCCAGACGCAAACGCCCGTGTCCAAGTTGGGGTAGCGGTGGCACAATTGGCGGTGCAGCGCCGTGCAACATAGCCATACTCGAGAACTTCATCGGTGTTAGCGATATAACCAGCAGTTCGGGCTTGTTGGCTGGCAAGGGCGGCTTCGCTGATATGGAAAAATTGCAAATCGGCTTTATTGGCATCTACTGTGGTGGTATCGTTTTGCATTGTATGGGTTGGGTTGACTTTCTGGGCATCGGTTGCACTGGTAATCGGGTTGTTACCAAAGTCAAGGATGGTATTTAAGGCAGTTCCACCAATATTGGTGCTTTTAGCAACCGCATAGAGCGTTAGGTTGTCAAAGGCTTGGTTGGCGGTGACTTGAAAAGTTGCAGTAATAAAATTATCGGTATTGCCTATGTTGCTGATGTTCTGGTATGTGCCGGGGGGTAATAAAAGTAACCGCAGAATCGGCTAGTGCCGCCGCAGGACGTATTTGTCCAGCGTTGCTGTCTGAACCAATTCCCAAGCTGGTTACACCAACAACCCCAACTGATAGATTGTTAATGGTGTTTATCTGCTTATTTGGGGTTTGGGTACAAGCCGCTAAAGCCACAAAACCAATCAAAACCGACGAAATTATTTTGTGATTCATTGTTCACCACTTTCTAAAAAATCTTGACCAAAGGTCTCAAAGTCATTGCCAAGCCCATTTGTACCTATTGGTAGAGACACCCCAATAAGTGCCACATAGTGGTTTTGTGGCTCGAGATATGGCTTTTGATAGGGTTGCTTCCGAGTGTGTTCGATCATTTGTTCCTCCGTGTCAAATTGTTTTTTCGGGATGAGTATATCCTTAAAACGCAGTTGATAGAAATTAAGAAGTCAACCAACTTTTGGATAGTCTATTCCCCAACCTTTTGACTTGCATATCAGTTTAATCTGGCAGCGTCACACCAGCGTTAGACGAAAAAACAACCTTCAAAAGATGTGAAAATGCAATCAGGCTCGAGCCATAAAAGTAGCCCGAGCCTGAACTGATAAACAAAAATGTCTAGTAATGATCTAATTTAGAAAGTACATCCCGAGCCTCGGTAGGGTCGGTAATGGCGAGCTTGCTGCCACCTTCAAAGTACAAGACCAAACTGACATTGCTGCCCGAGGCTTGGGCTGGGGCGTTGCGCCCAACACCCGCGCCTAAACTGCCAGAGACTTCGTAATACGAAATGCTCTCGAGATTCACGCCGCGATGACCGACTCTTAAAAATTTTGCCATGGCGTATTCTATCACGACTGCGTTCTATACCCACCACTCGAGTGTCTGCTCCATGATTTCGACTGTTTCGCC